>JAIXYV010000076.1 GCA_027490055.1 Bacteroidota bacterium
GACGATATTTTCAAATCTGGTTTCAGTCAGCATGAGGCTGCATTCGACCCTGCCGCGTGGGACCACATGCAGACCTTGCTGGATAAGGACGATGAACTGAAACCTGTTATCTTTGTTCCAGAAAACACCGGCAAAAAACGCAAACAATTATTAATTTTAATCCTTACAATTATGAGCATTTTAACGCTTTTGACTTTAGCAAGCACCTTGCTAATCAACAACCATACTGCAACTGCCAGTAAAAAATCGGCAGCAGATCCTGCCAGTATCCATCAGGCAGACCACAATGCCTTAAATGAGAAGTCTGAAGTAACATCACCTTCAGTCGCCCCAAATACCCCAAAGAAGAAGTCGGCCTCAAAAACCACATCCAAAGCTTCTGTAGGTTCTTCCTCTTCTAACTCTGAAAACAAGTCAGTAACAGCCGCTTCAGAATCTGAATCAAATTTAAATTTACCATCAGACAACGAGCCTATCAAACCTGTAAAACCAAGTGTAGACTCCTTCATTACAGCTACTAAAAACGGCAAGATGTTCAAAGTTTTAACCCGCACTACCTGGGTGCCAGAGCAATACGACTGGGTAGCTGACAACAGCAATAAAACCATTACAGATGGCTTTATAGGCATGCACTTTACTGCACAAAAAGACAGAGGCGGTGACAGCAGTTCTGCCGGGTTCAATTTCCAGATCATGTCAGGTAACACTATTTACAGTGAATACTGGGGCTTGTATGGCGGAATCGACTGGGGGATGCAGTTCTACGAGAAAGGCAGAAAAAGCAATGTTGCACTTAACAATACCAGAGGTGATAGTGGTTTTGCCAGATTGAGAAGTCATTCTATGGATTTTCTGGGAAGAGGACACTTAGAATACGCCAGATACGCTTTGATTCCATATTTTAATGTAATGGCAGGACCGAGAATTTACGCCACTAATCAGCAAGTTGAATCGTATGTTACTTTGAAAGAAACAGAAAGTGGTTCAAGTAATAATGTTCACACCTCGGTTTCAATGCTCTACGGATTTGGTGCAGGTTTGCGATTAAGAATTTCACCAACTATTAGTCTGGATGCCAGATATGAGTGGATCAATGGCAGCAGAGTAAAACGGGTTGACCTCAACAATAGCAGGTTCAATGGCTTGAGTCACGATCTCAATTACTACACCTCCAGTCCACGTCAGGAACAATTCAAATTTGGTATTCTTATAGATCTTTCAGAGCCAGATTACGAAAAGAAAATCATCAAAGAAGGCTATTATAAAGTAACGACGATTGACAGTTTAGAGATAGACGCAAAAGACAGCAACAAAGTGTACCTGCCTTGCAATTGCGATCCATGTCCTAAGAACAACAGCTCGAGCAATGATGCCTATGTCTATCCTCGTGAAAGAGAATACCGTCAGGAAGATCAGTCTAACGAGCGTGAAAGAAACAATTCTAACAGCAACAGCACAGGCAGAAGTTCAGGGTCTAAGGGTGATTTCCCAGGCATCCGACCACCTGCACCAAAACCAGTCAAGCCAAACTAATTTAAAGGGACTTAAAGTCCCTTTTTTTTTGTTTCATTAAGTCACTAAAACACAAATAACAAAAACTTCGAAAACTAAAAAACTAAAAAAATATCTATAAAAACATTTTAGCATAGCACTCATTTTGCATAGATTTGCTGCAATACTTAAATTATTTCAATTGTTGCTACATCAAAACTAAACAATTGAAAAAAACAGAAAACACTTATGTCAAAAACCTATCATTTATACATTAGCTATTCGTGGCTATGCCATCCGGACGCTTGCGAGAAAAAGGTTAAATTCTTAGAAAAGGAAGGCTTACAATACAAATTTCTGGAGACCTTTAAAACTGATAATATCAGTGCAGAGCCTATTGAAGTGCGTATGGAGAAAGCCATCATCAATTCCGACTGTTTATTGATGTTGGCAGGCGTTGGCGAGACTTGTGATGCCTGGCTGGAACATGAGATAAGGTACGCCAAAAAACATGGCAAACCCATTATTGCGATAGAGCCATGGCTCAGTAAAAAGACCAATGAAATTCTAAAAGACAATGCCCATCATATCGTACAATGGCATGGCAAATTAATAGCAGATGCTATTAGACAATCTGACCAGCTGAATTAAGCTTCCAAAATCTGGTTCAATAAGGTATTCTCCTGGTAACCAAAAAGATAGTAGCTATCGCTATTTTTTTGAATAATCACCTTTATTTATTAAATTTGTAGTTTTATGGCTTACAACTGTTTATCATACGAATCTAATAATGCTATCACAACCATTACCCTTAACAGACCGGATGTTTTTAACGCCTTTAACGACGAGCAGAGTTACGAATTACAGGATGCTTTAAAAGCAGCCAAAAAAGACGACAACTGCCGTGTTATTGTTCTAACAGGCGCGGGAAAAGCGTTTTGCAGTGGTCAGGATTTAAAAGCCATAGCTGGAGCAGAAAAAAGATCGTTCATCGATTCACTTCATAAACGTTACAACCCAATTATTCGCGAAATGCGCAATATGCCAAAGCCGATCATCTGTCGCTTAAACGGCGTGGCAGCTGGGGCAGGTTGTTCACTAGCCTTAGCTTCAGATTTTATTGTTGCTTCAGAAAATGCCAGTCTGATTGAAGTATTTATCAATGTTGGATTGGTTCTGGATAGCGGTTCTTCTTTCTTTTTGCCACGTTTAGTTGGCAGTGCAAGAGCATTCGAACTTAGCACCATGGGCAGCAAGGTAAGTGCTAAACAAGCATTAGAATGGGGTATGATTAACCGCTGTGTACCTGCTGAACAATTAGATGAAGCAACAGCTGAAATCGCCAACTACTACGCTTCTGCGCCAACTAAAGCGATAGGGTTAATGAAGAAGATGCTGAACAAATCTTTTAACAGCGACTTAGAAACCATGCTTGAGTACGAAGCCTACTGTCAGGAAGTGGCTGGTAGCAGTGCCGACAACAAAGAAGGCGTGGCAGCTTTCAACGAAAAACGCAAACCTATTTTTACCGGTAAATAATTTATGAAAAATTTTAACATCTGTTTTAGCCTATTACTTTCTGTTTTTAATTTAAATGCACAGAATACGCCTCATGAAATTTGCGGCTACCAGCACGAGGTAGAGCGCATTATGAAAAGTAAACCTAATTTCCTGAAATGGCAGGAAGCCTGGTTCCGCGAAGCCTTAGACAAATACAACGAATTACAGAGTTCTAAACGCGGCGACATTACTGCTGATACGCTTTATTTCGAAATTCCTGTTGTCTTCCATATACTATACAACAACAATGCAGAAAACATCAACGATTCGTTGATTCACAATCAGATTGTTGAGCTAAATCGAGCGTTTAGAAAAATGACCAAAGACACATCAAGAATCAGAAATATTTTCAAACCAATCGCTGCTGATGTGCGCATACAGTTTAAACTGGCTACGATTGACGAAAACGGCAATCCTACCTCTGGCATTACCAGAACATTTACTACCAGAACAACTTTTGCCACCAATATCTACGGCAGCTATTCTAACAATATGAAAGTTGGCGGCAGTGGCGGTAAAACAGCCTGGAATCCAGCGCGCTACATGAACGTTTGGGTGTGCGACATGGAATTCCCTAATTACATAGGCATAGTTTATGGATTTGCTACGCCTCCAACTGGCGCTCCGAACTGGGACAACAGCATAACAAAAGACACCAGCGATTTAGAATCTGGCATTGTTTTGCATTACAAAGTTGTTGGTGTTAAAAACCCACTCGCTCCTTCTAAATACGTTGAAGGTAAAACTGCAGTGCACGAAGTGGGGCATTACCTCGGATTAAGACACGTATGGGGTGATGGAAATTCCGCTAACGGTTGCTTAGTCGACGATGGCATTTTCGACACACCAAATGCAAGGGTAGCCAATGCTACCTGTGGCGGACAGAATACTTGTGTAGACGCCTCAAACGACAAGCCAGACATGACTGAAAACTATATGGATTATGCCCTGGATGGTTGTGCCGCTATGTACACCAAGGAACAGGCCTTTATCATGCGTTATGTTCTGAATAATCTCAGACCTGGTCTGCCTTACAGAGAAATTGTATTTGATACCGCAGTGGCACCGATCGAAGGCCTGCAGGTAAATGTATACCCTAACCCAATCGGCGGCAGCAAAACCCTTAAAGTAAAAATTACTGAAGCGGTTTCACAGCCCTATACACTGAACATTATCGATATGAGTGGCAAACAAGTAATCACTCAGAACTTCATGTCGAATGTTGTAACGCCTGTCGAGGCTGCCGAACTTGCAAATGCTGTTTATTACCTGACCATCAGCAATCAGTCTGGTAGAATTTTCTATAAAAAAGCCATCATCACTCAGTAAAAACTGAAATGTATCAGGCAGAAAGGCTAAAACGCTGGCTTCCGGCAATCGTTTTTGTTTGTTTTTGCTGCTCCTATTTACATCAACTGACCAACACACTAAGTCGTTACGACCGCAGTGAGAAAGTTATTAATGAGGATGCCTTTGGCTATTATGCCATTTTACCTGCCTATTTTAAGTACCACGATCCGAATTGGAAATTCCTTGACTCTGTCACCAGCAAACAAGAAAAATACGCCAATTATATTCCGCCAATAGTCAATCAAATTGACCAAGACAAAAGCGTTTGCAAATACTATTCTGGTCCCGCGCTCTTGCAACTGCCCTTCTATTTCATGGCAGAGTTAAGTTCAAACAACAAGGACCCTTTTGATCAGTCACATCATTTTTACATTCTTTTATCTGTTATCTTCTATGTTGTATGCGGATTTTTACTGATCTACCGTCAGCTTTTACAGTGGCAATATTCACCGCTTCAGGCAGGTGCTTTTATAAGTTTTGTTTTGTTCGGGACTAACCTTTTTGTGTACACGGCATATGACCCCGCATACAGTCATGCCTATTCCTTTTTTGCCTTCTCGGCTTTTGCCAGTTTACTTTTAAGCATCAAACAAAAACCCGGACCCGTTAAATTCATTGCAAGCGGTTTAGTATTTGGACTAATTTTAATCATCCGACCATTGAACGGAATTGTCATTGTGCTGGTCCCGATTATTTTATATGGGCAGCTGACTACCATCTTTAAAACGCATTTCAGGTACATTCTGGCAGCCACAGTAACAGCAATGATGTTTCCGGCTATTCAATCTTACCTGTGGCATTGGCAGACAGGCGAGTGGTATGTTTATCCATACGGCAATGAAAAACTGAACCTTTTACAGCCACAGTTACTTGAGTTTATTTTTGGATATAATAGTGGCTGGACTTTATACACGCCTGGTGCTTTTCTGATGGTGATTTTTGGTTTAGCCGGATTAGTAGTAAAGAAACAATATGTCAGAGCTGTATTAAGTTTTTTAAGTGTAACAACGGTGCTTTATCTGATGTCTTGCTGGTACTATTTGCATTACGGCTGCACAGCGGGGTGCCGACCAATAACAGACTACTACGGATTGTTTGTCTTGTTAATGGCCTATGGCTTCAGAGAACTCACAAAAAACCTATGGATAAAGTATCTTTTGCTTACACTTTTAAGCAGCAGTTTTATGTATTGGCGGATTGTACAATATCAGTTCATGAATCACATTATCAACTGGTGTGATATGGACAAAGAGCGCTTCGAAATGGTGTTTTTAAAGACCCACGAAGTCTATCATTACAGCACCTACCCTTTCTGGGATTTTTCGGACAGCGAAAACAATCCTGTTATCAGCGAAACCATCATCAATAAAACATTGCACTTAAATGAAAAGGTTACACCTTATTCTATTCAGCTTCCTGAGACAGATTGCAAAGATTCTTCCTTGTTAATTAGCTTTAGTATTAGGGCTGACAAGGGCAACAAAGATGCTTATCTCCGTATCCTGATAACTGACGATGGACAATATGTTGAACAACAAACCTTGCTATTACAACGCAAGGCCACATCTGGAGGTAAATTCAATTTTCAGTTTCTGATACGAAAGAGTCTTAGAAAAGGACGGGCAGAAGTTCGCCTGGAAAGCACTGGCAGTTTAGAAACCTGCAGTGTGCATTTAGAAAAACTTAAAATTCAGAGGCTTTAAAACCCTCGGCAAACCCGCTATTTTAAATTCATAGATTAATTCGTTATTGGTTTGTTTATTTGGCAAAACTATGTTTTATTGCAGGTACTAAGAACCTGTAGAAAAATATGAAAATCATTGACATCAAAACCATGAATGGTCCAAACTACTGGAGCATCAGAAGACACAAACTGATTGTGATGCGTCTTGACCTGGAAGACATGGAAGAAAAGCCCACCAATAAGATAGATGGATTTTCGGAGCGTTTAAAAACCCTCTTCCCTTCTATGTACTCTCATCGCTGCAGTCCGGGTGTACCGGGAGGATTCTTCCAGCGTGTAGAAGAAGGCACCTGGATGGGGCATGTCATTGAACATATCGCATTAGAAATTCAAACACTTGCCGGTATGAACTGCGGATTTGGTCGCACACGCCAAACCTCTGCTCACGGCGTTTACAATGTTGTATTCAATTATTGGGAAGCCAAAGCTGGCGTCTATGCCGCCAAAGCCAGTGTTAAAATAGCAGAAGCTTTAATCAACAATACACCCTACACCCTTGAAGAAGATATTCAGCGTCTGAGAGAAATTCGCGAAGAAGAACGCCTCGGTCCCAGTACCGGTAGCTTGGTTGAAGAAGCCATTAAACGCAATATTCCATTTATTCGTCTTAACGGTCGCTCTCTGGTACAACTCGGCTATGGCATTAATCAACGCCGCATACAGGCCACTGTTGCCAGCACCACCAGCAGCATTGCAGTCGAAATTGCCTGCGACAAAGAAGACACTAAATTACTTCTTGAATCGGCAGAGATTCCGGTTCCTAAAGGTAAAATCTGCTACGACCTGGAAGACCTTGAGCTGGCAGCTTCCAGAATTGGCTATCCTCTGGTTACAAAACCTATCAATGGCAATCATGGAAAAGGCGCTACCACCAATATCACTAACTGGGAAGATCTTAAAATAGGATTTGACGCCGCCAAGCACTATTCCAGATCGGTTATCGTAGAGAAATTTATTTCAGGGTATGATCACCGCATACTGGTAATTAATTACAAGTTTGTAGCTGCGGCAAAACGCACACCAGCCTGTGTCATCGGCGATGGCAAACACAGCATACAAGAACTGATAGACATTGTAAACTCTGATCCACGCAGAGGATATGGACACGAAAAAGTACTAACTGCAATCAAAGTAGACCATTTCACACAACAAATATTAGACGACAAAGGTTATACACTCGAAACGGTATTGCCTAAAGACTACGAATTACTGTTAAAACCAACTGCTAATATCAGTACTGGTGGAACTGCCGAAGACATCACCGACCATGTTCATCCAAGTAATATTTTCATGTGCGAAAGGATAGCAAGAATTATCGGACTAGATATTTGTGGTATCGATATCATGTCACCAGACTTATCTGTGCCGATTTCAGAGATTGGCGGCGCTGTATTAGAAGTTAATGCCGCACCAGGTTTCAGGATGCACCTCGAACCAACCGTTGGTATTCCACGCAACGTCGCAGAGCCTGTTATCGATATGCTTTATCCTACAGGTACCAGTGCACGCATTCCAATCATTGCCGTATCAGGAACCAATGGCAAAACGACTACAACCAGATTGATGGCACACATCTGTAAACAGGTTGGTCATAAAGTTGGTTATACCACCACAGATGGTGTATACATCCAGAATGAAATGATGATGAAAGGCGATTGTACCGGACCAATTTCAGCAGAATTTGTATTGAAAGATCCGACAGTTGACTTTGCTGTTCTCGAATGTGCCAGAGGTGGCATTTTAAGAGCAGGTTTAGGCTTCCACAATTGCGACATTGCTATCATTACCAATATAGCAGCTGATCACCTCGGACTGCAGGGCATAGACACTTTAGAACAATTAGCCAGAGTAAAAGCTGTTGTCGCAGAATCTGTGTTCCCTGAAGGTTTTGCTATCCTAAATGCTGATGATGACCTGGTATACAAAATGCGTGAGAACATCACTTGTAAACTCGCCCTGTTCAGCATGGACGAGACCAATCAGCGCATCATCGACCATTGCAAAGCAGGTGGAATTGCTGCAGTATACGAAAATGGCTATGTTACCATCATGAAAGGTACCTGGAAAATCAGAGTTGATAAAGTTACCAATGTGCCTATGACCTTCGGAGGCAGAGCCGAGTTTAATATTGCGAACTGCTTACCAGTTATACTGGCAGCCTTCTTAAGAAACTTCAAGATTGAAGATATTAAATCAGGCTTGCAAACCTTTATTCCATCGCCTGCACAAACACCTGGCAGAATGAACCTGTTCAACTTCAAACACTTTAGTGTGATGGTAGATTATGCCCATAATACTGCAGGTTTAAAAGCCATTGGTAAATTCTTGTCCAATACAGAAACTGGCAAGAAGGTCGGCATCATTGCTGGAGTTGGCGACAGACGCGACGAAGACACGATCTCTTTAGGTGAAGAAGCTGCAAGAATCTTTGATGAGATCATCATCCGTCAGGACCGCAATCTGAGAGGCAAAAGCGAACAAGAGATTATCGACCTAATGCTAAAAGGCATAAAGCAAATAGACCCAGGTAAAAAAGTGACGGTGATACAGGCTGAAAAAGCCGCTATCGACCATGCGATTCAAAGCGCAGAAATGGACTCCTTCATAGTAATATGCAGCGATGTTATTCCAGATGCGCTTGAGCAGATCATGGAACTAAAAGCACAGGAAGAATCCGGCAAACTACATTTAAACGCTTAACTTGAAAAAACTGACAGAGCACCCATACTTCAGATATTTCTGCGTAGCAGTTGTAGCCCTGTATGTGCTCTTTTTACAGTTTTATCATCTGGGTGAGTTACCGATAGTACAATGGGACGAATCGCGACTGGCAGTGAATGCCGCCGAGATGAGTCAGTCTAACAATTTCCTCGTCAGCACTTTCGAAAACAAAGCTGATTTATACAACACCAAACCCCCATTGCTGGTGTGGATACAGACTTTGTGCATAAAGGTATTCGGCTTAACTGAATGGTCGGTGCGACTGCCTTCAGCCCTTGCAGCACTTGCCTGTTTTTTCGCTGTATTTTATCTTGTTTTTGGCATTAGCAAGAACCTTTACTTTGGTTTACTGGCTACAATATTACTGGCTACTTCTGGCGGCTTCATACAGTTGCACGGGAGCATGACTGGCGATTACGACACCTTGTTAACGGCTTTTGTACTAGCCGCTATGATGTATTTCCGATCATTTATCGTTGATCAAAACGACAAAGCTTTAATCGGCTTTACCATCTTTCAGAGCCTGGCATTACTCTGTAAAAGTGCAGCAGCGATCATTCCAATACCGGTGTATTTAATTGTTTGGTTTGCTTACAAAGACTACAGCAGACTGAAACCATTGCTGATGGCATTGTTGATTTCGGTAATGCCATTTGTGTCATATATTTTTATAAGAGAGATGGCAGAAGGCGGCTATTTACAAGCCATCTGGAACAACGATTTCCACGGCCGTTTTTCGAAAGCACTGGAAGGACATACTTCTGAGTGGTATTATTATATCGTCAACTTATTTGACTATCGATTCCATTACTGGATCTGGTTATTGCCAGTTATCCTATTGACATGTCCATTTATAAAAGACAAGAACCTCCGTTTTTTCTGCTTAAGTTTCTCATCATACTTGTTTTTCCTGAGCCTGGCCAGCACCCGAATCCATTGGTATGACATGCCTTTATTGCCAATGGTTGCCATACTTTTAAGTTATGGATTATTTGTTTTGCACAGCAAGATAAAACAGCCGGCCTTGAAGACTCTTTTTACGATAGGCATACTTGGAGCTTTAGTGATTCCGATCAAAGATAAATTTGAGTTTATTGTTTATCGCAAAGGCTTGTTATTAGATCCGGGGCACTACGAACTAAGTCATAGAATGAAGGCACACGACAAGAAACAAAAGGCCAAGTATATTGCCAACTGGTATGACGCAGAATTTTTCTTTTACACCAGGCAGCATCCCGAGATCAGCAGAGGTCAGTTCAGACAATTAAACATTGGCGACACCGTCATGATGGGGAATTTATACAAAGACAGTTTACCTTTGCGTTACGAATTTAATTTAATAGACAAGACCGAGAATGCTCAGACAGTCGTTATTACAGGCCATAAAAACCCATAAACATTTGCTGTGGGCGGGTGTTATTGCCTATGCAATATTACTTGTAGTGATGCCTAATTTCGGTCATGCCTGGGATTGCGCCTGCTGGGGCATGTGGGCCACCCGAATGAATAGTCATGGTATCGCTTCGGCCTATACAGAGGGCAGCACAGTGAATTATCTGCCTTTGTATTTGTATGTATTGAGAGGTTACGGGTATTTAGTTGGAACAGAGAAAATCTTTCCCCTGATATACACCTTAAAAGTTGTTACACTATTATTTGACGTCGGATCAGCCATCATTATCAGTTCGTTTTTCAGAGAAAAGAAACGCACCTGGCAGTATATTATTTTTACCCTGGTCAATATTGGATTTATTTACAATACCATTATCTGGAATCAGGTAGACAGCATCCTCAGTTTTTTCTTACTGGCATCTTTTACTTTATCTTATAAGAAGCATTTAAGTGCAGGCATCTTACTATTTCTACTGGCTTTAAACGTCAAGTTACAGGCCATAGTATTTTTGCCGGTGCTTGGATTATTGTGGTTACCATTATTCACCTGGCGCTCAGCATTAAAAGCACTGGCCGTATCGGTCGTAGCAGAATTAATTATTTTATCACCATTCATTGTAGCTGGTGTTACCAGCAATATCAGTGTGGTTATAACAGGATCTGTCGATTACTATCAGTCTGTCAGTATGAATGCCTTCAACTTGTGGTATTTGTTGTTAGACGGCGACCTGATGTTTGTGAAGGACACTATTAGAACAGCGTTTGGATTAAGTTATAAGCAAGTTGGACTATTACTATTTTTCGGCAGTTCTTTATTGGTGATGTGGGGAGCATTAAAGGACTGCTGGCAGGTGATGGTAAAGAAAGCAGAGAGCAAGATGCAGCTGGATCATTGGTTATGGATTATGAGCCTGGTGCCAATATTTTTCTTTTATTTCAACACCCAGATGCATGAGCGCTACATCCATCCTGCGATTGTCTTTTTAACCTTGCTGGCTTTCAGGCAAAAGCTTTACGGACCATGGGTACTGATTAGCCTGGCATACGCGTTAAGTTTAGAATCGATTTGCAAATATTTAGGCTTGAATAATTACGGCACATTAATCTTTCATCCGGATTTTATAGCGGGTTTGTTTGGGCTGGGGATGATTTGGATTTTGGCGAAAAAACCGACCTTCCAGGTCGACGACCTGGAAGGTCGGTAAATTCTAAAACGGCTTTAAGCCCGTCAATTAAAGAAACCTTTTAATTTTACAGAAAACGGCTGGTGTAAAAAATACAACCCGGAAAGTTGACAACCTTCCAGGTTCCTAAAAAGGCGATTTAAACTTCGGATTCGTTAAAAAACTTTGATCCGTTAATGTCTTTAGAAATTCGATGATATCTTCTTTCTGCTGCGTACTCAGGTTTAACTGAGCATTGTGAGACAAGATATTTATATCCAGATTGGGTGAGTTTAGTTTTATACCTGAACCATAAAAGTCCATTACCTCCTCCAGATTATCAAACCTGCCATCGTGCATATATGGCGCGCTTACTTCGACATTACGCAAAGATGGAATCTTGAACTTGCCATTATCACTTTCTAAACCGCTAACACTTCCAAGACCTTTGTCGGTGAATACCGCATCAAGTCCGTTGTTTACCAGTGACCCCGAAAAACTGGTATTGCCAAAGAAAGGCATATTGCTATGGCAGTGGAAACAATCTGCTCCACCCTGTTCTATGGGTTGTAAAAACAATTTCAATCCTCTTAAGGCTGAAGCACTGATAACATTAAGAGTATCGGTGCGGAATTTCAACTGATCAATTGGTGCATTGAAAGACACCATTGATACCAGAAACTGTTCTAATGCTTTACTTATCGTTACTGGCGTAATTCCATCACCACCGAAAGCCTTTTTAAACATAGGCGCATAGCGCGGCGAAGCTTTGAAGATCTGCACCAGGTCGTACAAATTCATATCCATTTCGTTGTGAGCCTGAATAGGAATTAATACTTGCTCTTTTAATGAGGTTGCGCGACCATCCCAGAAGAAACGCTTGTTCCACATCAGATTGTACAGCGGCATTGAATTTCTGCCAAGTATCTGCCCTCTGATACCTTTTGATGTCTTGGCCCCATCGGTAAAGGCAAACTCCTGTTTATGACAAGACGCACAGGAAATACTGCTGTCTTTAGACATGATAGGATCATAAAACAACATTCTTCCCAACAATATCCCCTCTTCCGTCAATGGATTATCGCCTGGCAATAAAAATGGCGGATACGCAGAAGTTCTTTCCAAAGTAACCGGGACCGGCTTTGCTTCTTCTTCTGATATTACGACAGGATCCTTGCTGCATGATTTTACAATCAGTGCCAGTGCAAGCAGAAAAATGACTGATACTTTGAACCTCATGCCTTCTTTTATTTAAAACTTACAAACTCGAAAACACCATTCATGTTCTGAATAAATTTGTCCATTACTGGATCAACATCCGCACTGTGAGAATATGCGCCATCTTTCTTAATACCAAATGTTATTACATTATCAAAGTATTTGTCGAGATGAATATCCATAACCATGCGACTGTTTTTTGACATCGTAAAATTCTCTACAAAACTATGGGTTCTTGAATTTTTTTCTAATGCAACGTGATAAGAAAATGCTGCGTTAGCACCATTGTTTTTGTAGTAACCCTCAACTATGTTGAAGATGTAGCCACCAGCCCAGCCCCAATGCATTTCGTTTAAAGAAGGACTCAATGGATGATCGAGTGCTCTACCCGCAGGATCAGAATGGTTAACAACCGAATCGAGACCAACAGTAAAGCGAATCGACTTGAAATTACCAGTAGGCAGGTTTTTAAACACTACGCTATCACGGCCATCTTTCAGACTTAAATAAGCGTAGCCATCTGTAATATAAAACAACTCGCCATTCTCTTTTTCGAGCACAAAATTCGACATCAGATATTTTACTTTATCAAAAGACATGGTATCTGCTGAGGCATTGATGTATGCCACTGCCCAGGATAAAGGTGCGCCTTTAAATTTAGGGGTAAACTTTATGGTCAGAGAAACCCCTGTTGATGCAGGTGGATCTACTTTAGGTTCTTCAGGCTTGCAAGCAGAAAAACCAAGAATTGAAACGGCGAGGATTAATGCAAATTTATACATATTGGTATTGTTTAATTTTTAATGATTTTTTTAGTGATGGTTCTATCCGAACCTTTTAATTTGAGCATGTAAACACCATCGCTTAAAGCATTGGCATCTATGGTTTCTATACTTCCCTGCGCAATAGGGAAACTGTATTTTTTCGATAATATTAACTGACCAGTGGTGTTGAACATTTCCCATTCTGAGACTTCCATTTCTTCAGAAGAAAAATAAACAAACCCATTGAAAGGATTAGGATACAGACTGAGTGCGATACTCTCTGGCAATGGAAATCTGAGTGTAAACTTAGCCAGAATTTGTTCGCGAGGATCTACTATCACTTCCCTGACTTTAAAATCAACTTCAAACTCAACTTTACCACTCAACTGATTAACAGGGATGCGCAACATTTTGCTGGCATTTACGCCCACAACCATGACAGGCACTGGCACATTAAAGACATCCACTGAAGTATGTGAAGGCACTTGCACATAATCGAAGACTAGCTTCTTCCCTTTTTGAGTCCACTGCAAATCATACTGAGGGTAGCCCTCTCCTATGACCCATTCATTGAAATAATCGTCCAGCGAAGCACCATACAGCGCTTCAAAATGGGCTTTCAGCTGGTCTTGACGGGCAAAACCGTAAGCATGAGAGGTGTCGGCTAAATAATTTCTCAAAGCCGCAAAGAAAACAGAATCGCCAATAACATAACGAAGCTGGTGCAAAATCATCGCACCTTTCTGATAGGTTGTGCGATAATTAAACAAGGCCGAAACGGATGTTGTATCGTTGGCATAGACAGATCCATCTGGTTCAGACAAGACATCTTCTTTCGTGTCTCTGAGTTTTGACAGCCATTCGGCATCGGTATTCAGGAAATCGTAGCAGAGCAGATTGCAATATGTAGCAAACCCTTCGTTCAGCCAGATATCTTTCCAGGTGCCGCAGGTTACTTTATCGCCAAACCACTGGTGCGCCAGTTCATGAGCAATTAAATCGTAATTAAAATTCGCCATAAAACTCATCGTCTGATGTTCCATGCCACCACTCCAGGAGAACTGGGCATGACCGTAGTGTTCTTTATGAAACGGATAGGTTCCGAACAAACTATCAAACAAATGCATCATCGGAATGGTAGCCGCTGTGCGCTGACGGTTCTGAAGATTATCGTTATGAGGGAATACATGGTTAATGATATCTATTGGCTGAGAGATACTTGCCAGAAAAGCCGTCTCCTTGTATTTGACATATTCTGAAAACGACACTGCAATCAGATAATTCACGATAGGATAAGAATGGCTGTAATGAAACGTCCGCAAACTATCGGAGCTGGTTTCAGAAATCAGCACCCCGTTAGACACCGCATAAAAAGGCGTATCAACGGTCAGGTAAACATCTAAAGAATCTATTTTATCATAGAGATTTTCTCTACAAGGCCACCAGAAATGGGCGCCATAAGGCTGAGATAAAGTAGAGATATTCGGACCAGTGATATTGACATTTCGGGAATAGGCTCTGGTTGTCATATCGGGTGTGCCGCGGTAAAAGACCTTGAAAGAGTCAATTGCTCCTGCGCTTATAGCAGTAGGAAAATTAATGGTCAGGATATGATTATTGGCATGCACAAAGCCTATTGAACTACCGTGGTAAACGACAGAATCTACAATAAGTGGTTTGCGCAAATCTAATTCCATTTCTGAGCGTGCAACCTGGGTTTTAAAGGTAAAACCAACCTTTCCTGCCAGGATGGCACCGCTTGACATCTGTGGCTGGATTGACAGAGACACATGCAGGAGGTCGACCGACTGATCGGCACTTCTTTTATTGCCCGCATTTGCCAGTTGCAGGTAACGGCTAATTTCCTGTTTGGTGTAACTCTCCATAAAAGGCTGGGCATTCAGTCCGTTTATAAGACACAGTAAAAACAATATTGTTGCAAGTCGTGACACTAAAAAATTAATAAACAAATATACAATAAAAAATGTAGTCATTAAGTGACAAAAGTCTGAAATTTGCAAACTCAATGAACAGTTATCCCAATTTAAAACTAAAACCCGGAAAAGAGAAGTCTTTGCTTCGCAAACATCCCTGGGTATTCAGCGGTGCCTTAACCAATGATATTCGTCAGACCCCTGAAGGCAGCCTGGTGAATGTCACCGACATCAACAACCGCTACCTTGGCACTGGTTATGTTCAGCACGGTAGCATTGCTGTAAGGATCATCAGTTTCATTGAATGTGAAATCGACCTTATATTCTGGACGGATAAAATCCAGAAAAGTTTCAACTTACGTCAATATTTACAATTAGGTGACAATGCCTCTACCAATTCTTACCGTCTGATGCACGGCGAAGGAGATGATATTCCCGGACTAATTATTGACATCTACAATGACACTGCCGTAATTCAATGCCACACCAGCGGCATATACATGCACATCGGTCACATCTGCGAAGCATTACAGAAAGTATTAGGCACTCGCTTAAAAGCAGTGTACGACAAGAGCAAAGAGACATTACACGGCGCTGTGGC
The DNA here is from genome assembly GCA_027490055.1 of Bacteroidota bacterium. GTDB lineage: Bacteria > Bacteroidota > Bacteroidia > NS11-12g > UBA955 > JABMMZ01. The sequence goes on from JAIXYV010000076.1 coordinate 15,939, forward strand.
CACTGCCAGCAATGGTTTGTTATGGGGTGAAGCAGGCGATGGCATTGTGACAGAGAATGACTACCGTTTTCACGTCGACTGGGTGAGTGGTCAGAAGACAGGTTTCTTCCTCGACCAGAGAGATAACCGCGCTTTATTGGGCCGATATGCCAAAGGCAAAACGGTGTTAAACACCTTTGCTTATACAGGTGGCTTTTCGGTTTATGCCTTAATGAACGGCGCTAAGCAAGTCGATTCAGTAGATGTCTCTAAAAACGCCATAGAAGTATTAAACCGCAACATGGAATTAAACCAGGCAGGTGCCAGCAACCATGCCAGCTATGCTGAAGATACCTTTAGTTTCTTCAAACGCAGTGAGCAGTTATATGACATCGTAATTTTAGATCCGCCAGCCTTTGCCAAAAACATAGGCGCCAGACATAATGCCATCATGGGTTATAAGCGTTTAAACATCGAAGGCATCAAAAAAGTTAGTCAAGGTGGTTTACTATTTACCTTCAGCTGTTCGCAAGTAGTAGATGCGCACACGTTCCTGCAAACTGTGATGTCGGCAGCCATGGAGAGCGGCAGAAATGTCAAAGTATTGCATCGCTTAAGTCAGCCCGCCGACCATCCAGTGAACTTGTTTCATCCTGAAGGCGAGTACTTAAAAGGACTGGTTCTTTGGGTAGAGTAAGCTAAGCTGTCATAAATTTGACATATGTTCGTCACCAGAGTGTCAAGTTCTGAAAATCAGTATGTAATGAAAATCCATAGCCTTAACTTTGTATCAAAGAATCTGGGCTTATGAAAAAACTACTACTAATTCTCTTTTTTGCTTCTCCTTTCCTTTCTATCATTGCGCAGCGAATTGCGGGTAGTGACATTTACTATAAACGAACAGGCAACAGACAATATTCGGTGACGGCAGTGGTGTATCGCGAGTGCGATTCTGACCCATTAACGAGCATTAGCGGGTATGTTTATGCTGGCAATATCTCAATGAATCTACCTTTCAGCAGGGTTGCCATTCAGAAGATTAATGATACATGCAATCAGCCTTGCCAGAACCTTAACGATTATTCAAATGCAGGCTTTGAGCGACACACTTATGTTGCTAACGTCGACTTCAACGATAATTCCTATAAAAGCTTCCTCTCCTTTTGTCAAGTTAGTTTTGCCATTCGTCAGGGCGGCAGAGATAACCGCACTACCACTACTCCTGCAGGCATGTATTACAACGAAGCCATTGTCAATATTTGCGATTCAACCCTTAGCAATACATCGCCCAGGTTTAGCATGGATCCGAAGTTCAAAGCGGCCGCTAACTGGACCCTAGAATACAGTCCGGGACCCATAGACACCATGGACTTCGACTCACTGGCATTTGAGTTAGTCGATATACAATCTGCTTACCAAACTGTTTTAGGATTCAATTCTCCATTTAGATATGATATTCCTTTAACTGGCTATTGTCCGCCCAACAACACCATTTGCACTGCAATTCCAACAGCGAAACCCGCCAGAGGTTTTTACTTTGACAGAGCACGTTGTCAAATCATCTTTACGCCAACTAATATTGGCGAATTGGGGTATGTCCGCATCAAGGTCAGCGAATACCGAAGAGTCAATAACAAGATGGTGTATCTGGGCTCCGTTTTCCGTGAGATGCTGGTCAATGTCGTTGGCAGAACCAATGCACCTCCTTACTTCAGTACCTCTAATTCGAGCGCAGCCATCGACAATTGTTCAGGCATCTTTAATCTGAACTTAAAAGCCAAAGACGATCCTTTTTTACCGAATCAAACTACACCCGACACGACCAATATATTTTATGATCGTGCTTACCAGACCGCCACATATACCCCTAACTACAGTCAAAGAGAAGCTTCAGCGCTCATAGCTTTAAAGAACAAAGCAGGCACCAGCAGAGCTCAGTTATTTACAGTGGGCATCTCCGACCAGCAATGCAATATCGGACTGGTGAGTCGCTCTTACCTTGTAAGACAATATCCTGTTGTCGACTATACCCCAAACTACAAAATAGACACCTGCAATATGCTAAGTGCAGATGTTACTTTAAAAGATAGCACCCTGACCAAATCAGGCTATACCATCGTGATAGAGCCTAATGGCCTTAACAAGATCATCAATGGCAAATACCCATTGAATCAAAATGGACGCTACATCTTACAATACAATTATACCTCAACAGGCAATTTCTGCAATACCATTAAATACGACACTTTTTACATCAACAATGCTTTTCCGAAACCTGAACTGAATCAGAAAAGCGACACGATTGTCTGTCGTTCCACCCCAGTGAATTTAAATTTCAGACCTTCGGGTATTAAAGATTTAGTGTCGTGGACCTGGTATAGAAACGACAGCATCATCAATACCACGGACAGTGCTATTACTTATCCGTTATACAGCAACTCATTGTTCAAACTCGAGTTAAACAATTCAAAAGCCTGTCAAAGCAGTCGCGCATATACCTTTATCATGAGGACACTCAATCAGAACATTTTACCAATTAACCAATTAAAAATTTGTTCAGGAATCGACACTACGATTGGAGCGTACAGTCTTAATCTCAAAGACCCTGTTAGTTATAAATGGATGTACAATGGCGATACGGTGATGCAGAGTTCTAACCTCTTTTCATTCAAAACCCATGGCCCCTTAAGCACTAAAACTTTGTCGGTGTATGCGGTAGATGACAACCATTGCGAGGTTGTTGATTCTTTCCCTATCAGCACTTATAGTCAGCCAAGTTATGTGGTGCATTACGACAAACCTGGCTTTTGCAAAGACTCCTGGGTAGAATTTAGAATCGATAGTTTAACAACTAAGAACATCAAACAGATTCGCTGGTCGACGCCAAGCTATATCCTTGCTACTAACACAATGATGATAAGACGTATTGTAGACAATATTCCTACACAATTATTAAGCTATGTTTTAGACAGCAACAATTGCATTCACAGAGACACTCAAACGATAGTACCATTGATAATTCCAGATGTTACAATCAGCAATATCAACAGTCAATATTGTCCGGATCAACCCATCACAGCTATCGCTAAAATCAACAAAGGTTACAGTGCCAATATCAATTGGTATCTCAATAATACACTGGTAAAAACCGGAGATACTTTTTACAGCACCAAAGCACTGAGCAATGGCATAATCCATCTTCGTGTTAACAATGCCAATGCTTGTTTCGACAGCGACTCAGGAACTTTCACCATTCTACCATATCCAAGATTCAACATCATTGGAGATACGCTTTACAATTACCGCAACAGAATTGATTTACGAGCAGACAGAACTTTATCGAATTATTACTGGTCGACCGGCAGTGGCTTACCAAACATTACACCTTGGGCCAGCGACTTCGGCCCCCCAGGCAGGTATCGTATTTGGTTACGGTCGTATAACCGTTTAGGCTGTTCAACCTTCGACACCGTGTACATCAGAACGGATGCTTATACAGATATTGAGCAAGTCACAAAAGGCCGATTGATTATTTATCCAAATCCAGCCGAGCATGTTTTAAGAATTGAGAGCACGCAAGCTGCAGCTTACCGACTCATGGATATTGAAGGCAGGGAACTGATGAAAGGCGAGTTGGAAACTGGCACTGCTACGATTGATATCTCCTCATTGAGTAAAGGCATTTATCTGATAGAAAGTGGAGGACAAATCATTAAATTTGCCAAGCAATAGGCAACTATTCAGACTGTTTACGTGTCTATCCAATTGAATGAAAAAACTATTACTATCCTTTTGTCTTTTTCAGTTATCAGGACTATGGGCACAGAAATTTGCGGGCGGAGAAATCTATTACGAGCAGCTGAGCAGCAAGAAATATAAAGTGACGGCACAGGTTTACAGAGTTTGTTCGGACAGCAGTTTAAACAGTTTGAATGGCTTTGTCATATCTGATAGTTTTAAAACTTCTATGAACTTTAAAAGAGTGTCGATTGCGCGCATCAATGACACTTGTGGTAATCCATGTAATGTACAGAATAAATCGTCTAATCCTGGATTTGAGAAGCATGTATATGTAGACACTGTAGATTTCAACAAAGCGCCATTTAATAAATATGTCAAGGCCGGCAATTGCTTTGTCAATTTTGCCATTCAGCAATACAAGAGAGATAGTAGCAGCAACATCAAAAGTTCAGGCAATAATCTGTTTTATATAGAATCAAAAGTGAATATCTGTTTTAACATCACTAAAAACAAATCTCCGGAATTTGCTTTCGAACCGAAATTTTTGACATGTTGTAATCAGCCATTCATCTACAATATGGGCATTATTGATTCGAGTGATGTGGACTCACTGGCTTTAGAACTGGCACCTGTGTTTAGCGACTATGCCACTCCCGTGTCATACAATGGCAGTTATACTGCTCAGATTCCCATGACACCTTATTGTCCACCCAATCCAGGTATTATCAATTGCAGAGCATTGCCAAATGCCAAACCACCACGTGGTTTCTATTTCGATAAAGAAACTGGAGACATCAACTTTACACCCACCAACTGTTATGAAATTGGGGTAATCAGAGTAATGGTGAGCGAATACCGCAAAGACAGCACCAACAAGTTTATATTATTAGGTCAGGTTAGCAGAGAAATGCAGGTAAAAGTTAAAATATGCAGCGACAATAATCCTCCTTACTTTACGGGTAATAATAAATATTCGGTATGCGAAAACAGTCAGATCTGTTTAACAATAGCGACAAAAGATGACCCATATCTCCCAACTCAGACAAAGCCCGATACTATAAGCGTTTTATGGAACCAAGGTATTTCCGGGGCGACTTGTAAAGTAAAAGACCCAAGTGCCAGAGAAAAAGAAATGGAATTTTGCTGGAAAACACCTTACTCGCAAGCCCCTACCTATAACCGTTTTGCTGTGATAGCTTACGACAAGATGTGCAATATTGGCATGAGTAGTAAAGGTTATTTCATCTCTAAAAAACCATTGGCTAAAACAGAGAGAGTATATACCATTGATCAATGCTCACAGTTAAAATACCAGATCAAGCCAATAGACAGCATCAATACCCCATTAAATAAATACAGCTATATCACCACCATAGCAGCGGCTGATAATCCGACAAAAACGCTGTTCACCAGCTATAAAAACATTGATTCGTTTAAAGCACCCTACAGAGGTAAATACCTCATCAAAACTCAAACGAACAATCTTAATTTCAATTGCCCATCAAACACTATAGACACGATAGAATTATTTACGGCAAAAGCTGTGGTGGTAAGCACCAAAGACACTTTAGTCTGTCAGGGCGATTCCCTATTTCTTAGTCCGTATAACGACAATTTCAGCCAATACCGATTCAAGTGGTATGACAGTGATTTTGGAAAAGCAGTAGCAGATACCCAGGCTATTTATGCTTGCAAACAAAATGGTTTAACTAAAAAAATCCGTTATGAAATCACCCTAAACAAAGGTTGCGTTTATCAGGATAGCTTTACGATGACCAGTCGCGGTGCCTTTAGCATACAACCCAATGGCAAGAACCATACCCTGTGCAGTGGCGTTATAGACACATTAATCGCCAGTAATTTCAAGGGCACAGCACCATTTAATTTAGAATGGACTGTAGATGGACAGTTAACATCAGGCAATGACACCTTTAGCATACGATTATACAAAGATGCCACCATTAAATTGCGTGTCAGTGATATTACAGGTTGTGCGGCAGAGGACACCATTCGTATCCATGTTATCCCATTGCCTAAAATAGGATTATCAGACACTACGCTTTGTTATAATGACACAGCCATCATCAAGAGTCAGCTCAGCATCAAAGACCCCAACTTTAGTTACGAGTGGTTGGTGGATAATGTGCTAAGTCAGCAAAAAACAGACTCATTGCGATTGATTGTAAAAGGCAATCACACCCTTCAATTCACTGTAAAAAGCAGTGGAGCTTGCCGCAACACCAAGATGGCGATTGTGACTTTCAAGCCATTGCCGGTAGTGCAAATAGTAGGCGACACTGTATTCAACAAAGCGCATTTAATTGTATTGAGCGCGAGCAAGGATTACAGCAGTTATCGCTGGTCTAACAATGCCACTGGCAAAACCAATACCTTCTGGGCCTACAGTTTGGGCAATCCAGGTGTGTACAGCATCAAACTCGAGGTGACCGACAGCAACGGCTGCAAGAGCACTGAGACGCATTGGTTTAGAACCAATGGCTTGACGGGGATAGATAACCATGTGGGTAATTTATGGCACATCTACCCTAATCCGGGCAGTGGGCAATTTACGGTTGAGGCATTGGAAGATATCGCAATGGAAGTGTACAGCAGTGATGGCAGATTAGTCAAAAAACTGAATTTAAATTTCGGGTTAAATCAGGTCGACTTAAGCGAACTGAGCACTGGATATTACCATTTGCGCAGTGGCAATTTTGGCAGCGTCTTAATGATTGAATAATCAAAATTTTGCTTAAAAATTGTTGAAACATCGGCTTCTTTCAGATGCTTAAAAAGCGTATTTTTGCAGCAAAATGGAAGCAACCTTAGAACAAGCGCAGCAATTGGGATTATTACCAGAAGAATTTGACAAAATCAAAAGTATTCTCGGTCGCACCCCTAACTTCACTGAACTCAGCATTTACTCCGTTATGTGGAGTGAGCATTGCTCATATAAAAACTCTATTACCTGGTTAAAGACCTTACCTAAAGAAGGTCCCGCCATGCTGGCAAAAGCCGGTGAAGAGAATGCTGGTCTCGTTGACATCGGTGATGGCTTAGCGGTTTGTTTTAAAATTGAATCTCACAACCACCCTTCAGCTATTGAGCCATACCAAGGTGCAGCAACAGGTGTGGGCGGTATCAACAGAGATATTTTCTCTATGGGTGCCCGTCCGATTGCTCAACTAAACTCTTTGCGTTTCGGCAATATCGACACCGCCAGAACCAAATGGTTATTGAAAGGTGTGACAAAAGGTATCGGCGATTATGGCAATGCCTTTGGTATTCCAACCGTTGGTGGCGAAGTGTATTTTGACGATTGTTACGAAACCAATATCCTGGTAAATGCCATGAGTGTTGGTATCGCTAAAGTAGGTACTACCATTTCTGCGATTGCAGAAGGTGAAGGCAACCCTGTATACATCTTCGGTGCTGCAACAGGCAAAGACGGTATTCACGGTGCAGCATTTGCAAGTAAAGACATTTCAGAAGACAGCGTTAAAGATTTGCCAAGTGTGCAAGTAGGCGATCCATTCTGGGAAAAATTGATTCTTGAAGCGTCAATGGAACTGATCCAAACAGGTGCTATCATTGGTATGCAAGACATGGGTGCAGCGGGTATCACTTGTAGCACCAGCGAAATGGCAGCAAAGAGCGGTACAGGTATGTTGATTCACCTCGATAAAGTTCCGCTTCGTCAGGAGAACATGAAAGGCTGGGAAATCCTTCTTTCAGAAAGTCAGGAGCGCATGTTGGTGATTCTTGAAAAAGGCACAGAACACAAAGCAGAAGCCATCTTCAAAAAATGGGAACTGACCTACGCACAGATTGGTGAAGTAACCAATACCGGCAGAGTGCAGTATTATATGAATGGTGAACTGGAAGCGGATATTCCGGCGGAAAGTTTAGCTTTGGGTGGTGGCGCTCCGGTATACAAACGAGAGTGGACTGAGCCGACCTATTTCGAAAAAATCAAAGCTTATAACATCGACCACGTATCAGTTCCATCTGATTTAAAAGCGGTGGCCGAGTTCTTATTACAAGAGCCAAATATTGCTTCAAAACGTTGGGTATTTAACCAATACGATAGTATGGTAGGTACAGTGAATCAAAGCACCAATATTGCCAGCGATGCTGCAGTTGTTAAAGTAAAAGGTTCTAATAAATCATTGGCTTTAACGGTTGATTGCAACAGCAGATATGTGTATGCCGATCCTGAAACGGGTTGTGCTATAGCTGTAGCTGAAGCTGCAAGAAATATTGTTTGCACAGGTGGCAGACCATCAGCCATCACCAATTGTTTGAACTTCGGTAATCCATACGATAAAGAAGTATACTACCAGTTCAAACACAGTATCGATGGTATGGGTAAAGCCTGTTTGAAATTTGGCACACCAGTAACTGGTGGTAACGTAAGTTTCTACAACCAGAGCACTGATGGTGTAGCAGTATATCCAACCCCAACCATTGGCATGGTAGGCATCATTGAAAAACCAGAACATCATACAGGTTCAGCGTTCCAGAACAATGGCGATTTAATCTATCTGGTGGGTGCATCACAAAACGACATCAGCAGCTCGCAGTATCTTGCTAAATACCATAAAGTAAGTCATTCTCCAGCACCTTATTTCGATTTAGATGCAGAGAAACAATTACAGGACGCTATCTATGCAGCCATTGAAAAATCGATTGTTACTTCTGCTCACGACATCAGCGAAGGTGGTTTATTTATCACTTTAGCGGAGTCAGCTATGCAAGGCGGCAAAGGCTTTGATGTTTGCACCGATGCTAATTACAGAAAAGACGCCTGGTTATTTGGCGAGGCTCAAAGCAGAGCGGTTATTAGTGTAAGTCCGGAAGCCAAAGCTGACTTCGAAGCACATTTTGCAGGCATGCAGGTTCCGGTATTACAGATTGGTACAGTAAAAGGCGACGACATGGTGATTGACGGCAACAGTTTCGGCACTGTGAATGGTGTAAGAAATCGTTACGACAATGCTTTGGCGGCGAGATTGGGTTAAGATAATTTTATTTAATACGTCTAACCTTTCCAGGGTTTAAACCCTGGAAAGGTTAATATGATAACTAAGCATTTAGTCGTTTAAATATCATTCAATCACCTAATTATCAGCACTTTAAAAACTATACTTTTTAATTTATCCAAAAACAACATAAGTAACTATTAATCAATTACTTATCCTATAATTCTTCTATTCCCCAGGCCCACTTTTATTATAAAAAGCCCATTTGTATATTTGTTTTATGAAACTGAGACTCTTATTACTTGTAACTTTTACTTCTTTAACGCTTCAGGCTCAGAGCGAATGGACTGTAGGTGCTATCTTCAGACCTGATGTTGGCAACAGGCATTTGGTTCTCAAAAATGAATCCGGTACCGTACCCAATATCATCGGAATGCGAAACGACAACGAAACATCGAGATTGTGTTATACTGCAGGTATTGGCACAAGGTATGATTTGTCGAAAAACCTATTTCTTGAAAGTGGTATTTACATTAGTGATAAAGGCTACCAAACAATTGCCATTCCTGTTGTCACGTTAACTAATCCTGATCCAGCTATCAATTCTTCGACAATGCAATTTGTTTACCACCATTATTACATTGACATTCCGATAACAGCACATTACCAATTCCAATTGAACGATAAAAACCACTTACAAATTGGGGCTGGCATTTGTAACAGCCTAAAAACAGATGTGTATCAAACATCTTATTTCACGGATGCCTTTGGTGTCACAACCCGCAAGAAATCGACTGACAAAGACCGTTATAATTATCAGACGTATTTGTTGAGCAGTGTTTTCAGTGCACGAATTGAAAGACATATTACTGAACAATTAAGTGTTTCGCTTGATTTGAGAGGTCAGTATGCTAACAGCACAACCGTTAAAAGTAACAACATCGGAGAACACCGATGGACAGCTGGATTGGGTATCGGAACCTGGTGGAAGCTATAATTCAAAATATAAAATGGGCTTTTTAAGCCTTAATGACAAATCCATCATAGCGTATATTTCTGAAAATCAGCGACTAATGTAAATACTCATCAAAAACTAATCGCATTTTATTAATATTTGACAATCAGCGAATTAAATAGAAATTAGTGAGTTAATTGCTTGATTTTCATCCTAACCTTTCCAGGGTTTAAACCCTGGAAAGGTTAGGGGAAATAAAATATCCCCTCCCTTCCACTAACTTTGCCCCCATGCAGGATACGCGCTTAATCGCCTTCAAAAGGCTGCTGGATATCATGGATGAGCTTAGGGCTAAATGTCCGTGGGACCGCGAACAAACGACCGAATCTATTCGCCACCTTACCATCGAGGAAACCTACGAACTCAGCGATGCCATCATCGATGGCGACCCGGAAGAAATCAAAAAAGAACTGGGCGATATTCTTCTGCATATTGTTTTCTATGCCAAAATTGGTTCCGAACGCAACGAATACAATATTGAATCGGTGATCGATCAGCTCTGCGAAAAACTTATCCGTCGTCACCCTCATATCTATGGCGAAGTGGTGGCCGACGACTCTGATACCGTGAAGCAAAACTGGGAACAGATAAAACTCAAAGAGAAAGGCAAAGAGAAAAAATCGGTGCTCAGTGGCGTTCCCAAATCTATGCCGTCTCTTGTGAAAGCCTATCGCATGCAAGAGAAAGCCGCTCAGGTGGGATTCGACTGGGAAAACAAAGATCAGGTCTGGGAAAAGGTTGAAGAAGAATTACTGGAATTTAAAAACGCTACTACCAATGAAGAGAGAGAAAATGAACTTGGTGATCTCTTATTTTCTCTGGTCAATTATGCGCGCTTCGACCACATCAATCCCGATGATGCCCTCGAAAAAACCAACCGCAAATTCAAAACCCGTTTTGAATACATAGAAAGCAAAGCTGAAGAAGCTGGCAGAGACCTGAAATCACTCGGACTGGCACAAATGGATGCCTGGTGGAAAGACGCCAAAAAACTTTAATCATTTAAGCGCTTTCACCAATCCACATTGGTGGTATAACTTAAATTTCTGTTGCCATTCTTTATTACTAATTTCGTCACAATTTTAGACACAGCCACGCGTTTATTGATGATGAAGAAAATTGTACTACTTGTTATATTGTTTCAGGGAATTACCGGTTTAATGGCCGAGCCTTTGGACTCCACCTATGCCAGAGATCCATACTTCCTGAAATTAATAAAAACGAATTCGCAAGTACCCATTTTTTACAACGAGCAAGTTAAACGTCAGATTGCAGTATACGTCAGAAATCTCAACAACAGTACCGCAGCATTACTCGGGAAAACCCAATACTACCAGAATCTTTACGGCGCTAAGTTTGATTCTGCCGGCATTCCAAGACAATTGTTTTTAGTAGCTGCAGCCTTTAGCAATAGCGATTTACTATATGTTGATGCTGATGGTGGAAGTGGCATGTGGGCACTTAGTTACGCTATCGCAAAGAAGTATGCATTGAATACCAACAGCTACGTCGATGAACGCCGCAATCCCGAAAAAGGCACCGATGCCGCTGTAAATTATTTCAAGGATTTAAATGTTATTTACCAAGACTGGCTAAAAACTTTAGTAGCCTTCAGAACTGGTCCGATTAACATGAATATGGCCATTCACAAAGCCAACAATTCATTAGACTACGCTAAGATTCACAACATGCTTAGTGTAGAGCATCAAAATGCCGCCGTTAATTATATGGCCTTCTGGTATATCTGGAACTACCACAACGAGCACAAAATCATTCCGGTTAAATACAAGTTACCAGATACAGATACGGTGCAGGTTCAGAGAGAGATTGGCTTGAATGCTATAGCATATAACCTTAACCTATCTGAAGATGTTTTAAGACAAAGCAACGCTGAATTGCGCCTTGACATTGTTCCTGTAACCTATAACAACAAAGGCTTAAAACTACCGAAGGATAAGATTGCAGAATACCATTCAAAACTGCTGATTCTTTTCCCTCCGCCGGTTGTGCTTGATTCGACCTTAACAGACTCAATCATCCTCGACGATCAGGGTATACTGCCACGCATCGCCAAACCTTCTGATACACTGATTACAGAAAACGACGAAGACGAAGAAGATGATCAGGTAGTAAAACCTAAAACACCAAAGCCTGACAGCAAAACTGTTACGATTACCTATGTGGTTAAAAAAGGGGATGGTTTATTGCTGATTGCTGACATCTTCGACTGCCGTGTAAGCGACTTGAAAAAATGGAATGGCATAAAAAAAGATGCGATCTTCAAAGGTCAGAAACTCAAAATAAAAGTCCCGAAAGCCAAGGCTGCGACCTTTAAGAAAATCAATACCATGACCATGGCGCAGAAACGAAAACTAGCCAAAAGAAGTTGAGCAAACTAAGTATCACTGTTCCGACAAAAACGCAGATTCTGGCAAGTTTACCAGGTGTATTGGCCTATGTGTTTTTTGCTTTCCTGCATCCCCACCCTGCTTCCGATAATACCTTTTATATTTCAATTGGTATTGCTGTATGCGTTGTCAATCTTTGGATTGCCGAACCTGTTCCAATTTGGCTATCTTCACTAATTCCTTTTGTGGCCTTGCAGGCACATGGCGTTATTGACATCAAAACAGCACTTTCAGCCTATTTCAACACCACTATATTATTATTTCTTGGTGGTTTTTTGCTTGCCTACAGTGTCGAAAAATGGCACTTACACAAACGAATAGCTTTTAAACTATTAGCCCTTACCGGCGACAATCCGCGCGGTATCGTCTGGGGCATGATGCTCACCACCTGCCTTATCAGTATGTGGATCAGTAATACCGCTACTGCTATCATGATGCTCCCTGTGGCCATCTCTATCACCAAAATGATTAAAGACCAGGAGAGTGCCACCAACAAAGCTTTTTTCACCTGCTTAATGCTCGGCATCGCCTACGGCGCCAATATTGGTGGTGTTGCAACCATCGTTGGCACGCCTCCAAACATCGTTTACAAAGGTTATGTCAACGATTTGCTGCACATGGAACTGAGCTTTCTGAAATGGATGATTATTGGAGTGCCTCTAAGTTTGGTTATGCTTTGGTTATCCTATTTGTTAATGACCAGAGTAATTTTCAAAGTACGTAAAACATCTTTACCAGAGGTGGCACACATGCTCGATAATCAAGCTGAACAGTTGGGCAAAATGAAAACTTCAGAAAAACGAACCCTGATCATTTTCTCAATTGCAGCTGCTTTGTGGGTCTTTGGAGAACCAATCAATAACCTCCTTAAAAGCTACAATATCGCCTTTAAACTCGACGAGTACAAAGTCGCAATCATTTTTGGTCTCTTATTGTTTTTCATCCCAAAAGACAATTCATCACGCGAAAAACTATTAGTACCTGGCGATCTGAAACATATTAGCTGGAGCATCTTATTGTTATTTGGTGGAGGTATTTGTCTGGCAAAAGGCCTCGAAGCCACTGGGGTTATTAAAGCCATGGGAGAACTCATAAAGAACTCCTACAATGGCAATATCGATTTGTATATTTTGATTGTCATCGCCACGGCCTTGTTCCTTACAGAGATGATGAGCAATGTGGCATTAGCTCAAATATACATACCTGTTGTGTTTGCAATATCAAGTTCTGTAGGCTTATCTAACCCGCATATTTTGGGCATTACAGTAACAATCGCTACAAGTTTCGACTTCATGTTTCCAATTGGAACACCACCCAATGCCGTAGTATTTAGTTCAGGTAAAATTAAGATGAAGGATATGGCATTTGCTGGATTTTTAATTAATATTGTAGGAATCTTATTACTATGGGCTGTCGCAAAATTTGTTATTCCTTACTTGTTCTAAGTAGCTTGATTGCCTGTCAGAATTCAGGCAACAATAGCAATCAGTCTTCTTATATCACCAGAATAGAAACCATCAGAGCCGAAAAAGACAAAGAAGTGCTTACTGAAGGCATCATTGAAGACGAAGCAATTGAAGGCTTCAAAGGTTTACACTACTTTCCAGTAGACACCAATTACAGAGTGCTTGCCTCTATCAAAATGGCAGACATGAGTAAAGTTGATTTCGGCACAACCAAAGCAGAAATACAGACCTATTATAAATACTGTTACCTCACATTCAAAATTGGCGACAGTACCTCAACCCTGACGGCTTATGCATTTGATTCCACTAAGGTTGATTTCCTCTTTATTCCGTTTAGAGACAAAAGCAGTGGGAAAGAAAGTTATGGTGGCGGTCGCTATATCGAAATGCCTTACAATGGCGAAAAGAAGGAAATACTCATTGATTTTAATTTAGCCTTTAATCCTTATTGCCACTATAACAAAGACTACACATGTCCGTTGGTGCCAGCTGACAATACTTTAACTGTTGCCATCAATGCCGGTGAAAAAAAATTCCATGATTAAACCCATCACACTATTGCTTGCTTTGTTTTTTGGCTTTTCTGTAATGGCTCAGAAAGCGAAAAGAGAATTGCTGTTCATGGAAGATTCGGCAATCATTAAAACTATTAAAGACTACGAAGAATTTAGTTTCACTGATACCGGTGGCAGAGTGATCAGTGGCAAAGTATTTTTGAAAAACGATTCTCAGTTCTATTTCCTGAACTACTTCAACGAGCAAAAAGGTCCGATCCACCACCTCAACGAAATTAAAGGCACCTATGTCAATTTGACGATGCTGAGTGGGGGTAACGAGCGCAGAGGCAGCGGACAAAAATACTTTCTCTCTCCGGGAGCTGTGGCAGCGATATATATTTTGTCTGGTGGCTTTGCTGCACCAATTCTGATTATCAGAGAAATTATTTTGTATTACAGATTTGGACCAGGCCATTCACTCGACCGCCCCACGAATCGCCGCGAAAAAGCGAGTTCATCTATTGTATACAAAACCAAGCTGCAATACAAAATACAGCGCATTAATTCGGGTTCCTAGTGTTTCGGTTTTTTAGGAAATTCGATGGCCTCAAACAAATCGCGAAGCGAATCATAGGTATCGAAATCTTTAGCTTTTATAAAAGCTTTCTCTACCCAGCGTACTTCTGTGATTCCTTCTTCCAACTGAGGTGTTACTGAAACATCGCCCCAGGCTGCCATTCGGTACCAGGCTGATTTTTTCAGAATCCATCTGCCTTTCAAATGATAGACATGATAGGTATTAGCCACTTTACCTAATATACCCAGGAAGTTCAGTCCGCATTCCTCATGTACCTCGCGCAGTGCCGCTAAACGCTGATCTTCTCCCGGTTCTAATTTACCTTTTGGCAGATCCCATAAACCGAGACGTTTGATAAGGAGTAACTGACCATCTTCATTGAAGACTACGCCACCTGCTGCTTTAATCAACTTAAAGTGTTTCCTTAAGCGCTTAAACAATTCGCCTGGATGTTCTGATTTAAAGACCAGGTATTTCTTGCCCTCAAAGGTTCCGGAGGTAAGTTGATGCAAGACTTTATCCAGCGAGTTACTGCGGAAGTTTTCACATTCCTTATTGTTGGCAAATTGATTATTATTTGTCAGGACAATGGTATGTTGATTAATGAATATTTTATAGTTTTGTTCCGCCATGGTATCATCTGAAATCAGTGCAAAAATAGCACAATACTTATTAGAATGCGAAGCTGTAAAGCTAAATGTAGAGAATCCTTTTACGTGGACCAGCGGAATGCGCTCTCCAGTGTATTGTGACAATCGCGTGACGCTTTCCTATCCTCACATTAGAAAGTACATAACCAATTGCCTGAGTGCTGTCATCAGAGAACAATATCCTGAAGTAAAAGGTATAGTTGGTGTTGCTACAGCCGGGATTCCACAAGGCGCATTGATTGCAGACGAACTTAATATTCCATTTGCCTATATCCGTTCTGAAGCCAAAAAACATGGCCTAAAAAACGCGATCGAAGGTCACCTCGAAGCTGGCTGCAAAGTAGTAGTTGTTGAAGACCTGATCAGCACTGGCAAAAGCAGTTTAAAAGCTGTAGAGGATTTAAGAGAGAATGGTTTTGAAGTTATCGGACTGGTTTCAATTTTCAACTACGGATTTGCCGCTACCCATCAAAAATTCGTGGAGGCCAATTGCCCATACATTTCTCTTTGCGATTTCAATACCTTAGCGGCAGAAGCAGCCAAAACCAATTACATTAGCGAGGATGCACAAGCCAAGGTTGCTGAGTGGAGCAAAGATGCTCAAGCCTGGAGCGATGCGTTCCAAAGCAATTAATATTCAATGTGATTTTTCCTTTTTTTTGACACATAGATATTATGTTGTTCCGTACGTTTTTTAGTAGACATAGAACACATTAAGATTCTATAATAACCATGCGCGCGTTTGACTCGCTTTGCGAGTTGATGGTGGTAATTTAATGATCCTTTTTTACATATAGTACAGCGTACCCAAGCCCGGAGCGATGCATTTCAGGGATAATGGATTTAGGTATCTGTGACTTGCCATAAACAACCAGCATCCATGTGCCAGCGGCACTGAACAATCTTTATTTATAGAAGAACAAATCTGGTAGCCTGGCGCCAGCGGTGCCGGTAGACAATAAAATATCCGTCGGACCCGCGGTCCACGGTAAAATGCGAAGCGAGAACGACAATTACAAGAAACTTGACACTGAACCGGTATTTGTTGTTATCGGTTTGCAGGACGAAGTTTTCGAAGTCGAAAAATGCGGAATGAACTCCTTGTTCATGAGCAATTTTGAGACAAGAAACCTGAAATAATGCGAAGCGAGAACAATAATTACAAGAAACTTGACACTGAACCGGTATTTGTTGTTATCGGTTTGCAGGACGAAGTTTTCGAAGTCGAAAAATGCGGAA
>JAIXYV010000081.1 GCA_027490055.1 Bacteroidota bacterium
TCAGTTATTAACACTGATCTATTACTGACTTACTAATCCTTATTTAATAGCCCTAAAAACGCTAAATGATAGTTCATTGCCGATATATAAATTGGCTAATGAATTGGAAGCGTATTGCTCAGGTTTACCCACACAAACTAAACAACTAATCAACATTAAAACCCAATCTATTATGGCCACACAACCACTTAGTCCAAGACAGAAAATGATCAATATGATGTACCTCGTTTTGATCGCCCTTTTAGCACTCAATGTCTCTCGCGAAATATTGAAGTCGTTCTACCTTTTTGAATTGTCATACATCAATGCCAATGCTTCTGCTGAAAATCGAAACAATGAACTTATCAATGCTTTTAAAGCAAAGATGGAAAATCCGAAAGCAAGAGCACGAACCGAACAATGGTATCAGCTCGCTCTGCAAACCAGAAACATCTCCAAACAATTTTGTCAGTATGTCGAGTCTGTTAAAGCCGATATCGTGAAAGAGGGTGGTGGTCGCGAATTACCAGAACCAAAATCATCCACTACTCCAGAGTTGAAAAAACCAGATGATATGGAAGCACATGCGCACTATTTTATTGAAGAGGGTTTGGGCAATGGAAAAATCCTTCAGAAACGTATTAATGATACACGTGTCCAATTGAGCAATATTCTGCTCAAGGCACGCAATGGTGTCACTGTCGCTGCCGCGGTCGAGAATGCCTCTCAGCTTAAAGCCATCGATCCGCCTCAGTCTGCTCTCTCCAAAACAACCTGGGTCAGTCAGTATCTCGAAAACGCTCCTCTGGCAAGTGTGGTAACCTTACTTACTAAAACCCAGCACGACTGCAAAGCACTTGAGTCGGAAGTGCTTGCTGTGCTCAGCGAAAACATTAACATCTCGACTTTAACTAACGATGCTCAAATGGCCATGATTATTCCCGAACAATCTGCTGTGATGAGTGGAGAGATGTTTAAAGCCCGTGTCGCTTTGGTGACTTACGATTCTAAAACCGCCTCAAGGATGTTGGTCAACGGGCAGCCCATTACCGTTCAAAATGGCGTAGGCACTATTGCAATTCCGGCTCAAGGTTCAGGTTCCCACACACTCAAGGCTCAGATAGAATCCATTGACCCCGCTACGGGCAATCCGGTGTTTGTTACTTCACCAGTGCTCGAATGGCAGTCCTATCAATCATCTGCCACTATATCGGCAGATAATATGAATGTCTTATTTGCCGGCCTGGACAATCCAGTATCTGTCTCAGTGCCTGGTATTACACCCGAAAACACCTTTGTAAGCGCTACCAATGGCATACAAATCAAATCGCTGGGCAAGGGCAAGTATATGGCAACGGTCACAGGAAATGCCAAAGAAGGGGCTGTTATCGTTAAAGCTAAGATGCAGGATGGTAGTATCAAGCAAATGGGACAGATGCTTTATCAGTTGCGTAGGGTGCCGACCCCTAAGTTTAGATTCGGAAGTCTGGAAGAAGGTGCACACGAAAAATCTGTCATCATGGCTCAGCAGAATGCCTACGCTTTTTTAGAGGATTTTTATTTTAAAGGCGTAAAATACCAGGTGGTGAAGTTTCACGCCACATTGGTATCATCTAAAAGTATGCTAACACCCGATCTGACGGTTAATGGTAGTTCAACCACCCAGTTGAAAAGCATACTTAAGTCGGCTAAGTCTGGAGATTTTCTGTATATCGATCAGATTAGAGTAAACGGTCCGAACGGAGAAATTAGTTTAAAAAATTTCACCTTAAAATTCAAATAGGTCATTCGTGATACATAAAGTTCTTTAGTGCAGCTTGAGTAAAACAGTGAAGACGGTCGCCTGGAGCGGCCGTTTTCCTGTTTGGCGGCTTGCTCATATTAAGATAACATGGTATATTGGAGAATTATACCTATCTTTGCAAACTTTTTTAAATACATGCAAGCCATAAGAAACATCGCTATTATTGCCCACGTTGACCACGGTAAGACTACATTGGTTGATAAAATTTTACACCATTGCAACCTTTTTCGTGATAACGAGGAATCAGGTGAGTTAATTCTTGATAACAACGACTTAGAGCGTGAAAGAGGAATTACCATTTTCTCTAAAAACGTCTCTGTTCAGTACAAAGGTATCAAGATCAACATCATCGACACACCTGGTCACGCCGACTTCGGTGGAGAGGTTGAGCGTGTATTGAAAATGGCAGATGGTGTGGTTTTGTTGGTAGACGCCTTCGAAGGTCCGATGCCACAAACCCGTTTCGTTTTACAGAAAGCCTTACAACTAGGACTAAAACCAATTCTCTTAATCAACAAAGTTGACAAAGACAATTGCCGTCCGGACGAAGTGCACGAATCTGTATTCGATTTGTTCTTCAACCTTGAAGCAAACGAAGAGCAGCTGAATTTCCCTACTATCTATGGTAGTAGCAAACAAGGCTGGATGAGCACAGATTACAAACAAAAGACTGATAATATCTCTCCGTTATTGGATTGTATCCTGGATTATGTGCCTGCACCTATCAACAACGAAGGTACAGTACAAATGCAGATTACCTCTCTGGATTACAGTAACTACCTTGGTAGAATTGCTGTAGGTAAAATCCACAGAGGTTTGATAAAAGAAAACCAACCGGTTACTTTGGTAAGAAACGATGGCTCTATGTCTAAAATGCGTGTGAAAGAACTTTACACCTTCGAAGGCTTGGGTAAAAAGAAAGTAACTGAGCTGCAGAATGGTGATATCTGTGCGATTGTAGGTATTGAGAATTTCCAGATCGGTGATGTAGTGGCTGATTACGAAAATCCGGAAGGCATGGACAAAATCAAAATTGATGAGCCTACTATGAGCATGATCTTCACCATCAATAACTCGCCGTTCTTTGGTAAAGAAGGTAAATTCGTTACTTCAAGACACGTGAGAGAAAGATTGGAAAAAGAAACCGAGAAAAACCTTGCCCTTAAGATTGAAGATACAGAGAGTCCTGATAGCATCCTGGTATACGGTCGTGGTGTATTGCACTTATCGATCTTAATCGAAACCATGAGAAGAGAAGGCTACGAATTACAGGTTGGTATGCCTAGAGTAATTATCAAAGAAATTGATGGCGTTAAATGCGAACCGATAGAGATGTTAGTAGTAGATGTACCTGAAGAATTTTCTGGTAAAGTAATCGAACTGGCGACTCAGAAAAAAGGTGAGTTATTAATCATGGAGCCAAAAGGCGATATGCAGCACATCGAATTCAAAATCCCTTCAAGAGGTTTAATGGGCTTAAGAAGTGCCATGCTAACTGCTACAGCTGGTGAGGCCATTATGGCGCACAGGTTTGTAGACTACGAGCCATGGAAAGGTGAAATCGCTGGTAGAACCAATGGTTCACTGGTAAGTATGGATACCGGTATGAGTACAGCCTATTCAATTGATAAAATGCAGGACAGAGGGGTATTCTTTATCGATCCAGGAGAAGAGATCTACGAAGGTCAGGTTGTTGGCGAGAATTCCAGACAGGACGATATGGTCTTGAACTTGGTAAGAGCGAAGCAATTAACCAATTTTAGAGCTGCTGGTAAAGACGATAATGCCAAAATGCCACCGAAAAGACAATTTTCTTTAGAAGAAGCTTTAGAATATATTCAAAAAGATGAATATGTGGAAGTTACTCCTAAGTCATTAAGAATCAGAAAAATATACCTTAAACAAACAGACAGAGAGCGCTACACCAAGCAATTAATGTCATAAATATTGCACAAAGTGTTAATATTTTTTGTTCAAGGTGTTTTTTATTCAGAATCAATTGTATAAATTTGCACCCAATTTTAATTATAAAATAGAAAAATGAAAAAATTATTAGTTATCGCTATCGCTGCGTTCGCTTTCACAGCTTGCAACAACGCCGCTAAAACAGAAGGTGAAGCAACAGACACAACTGCTAAAACTGAAGCTACTCAAACTGAAGCTACTCCAGTTGACACAACTGCAAACGCTACTCCAGTTGACACAACAGTTAAAGCTGAAACTGCTCACTAGTTCTCAACAATCTTTAAAATGCAGCTATTTTTCGATAGCTGCATTTTTTTTTGCCCTAAAAATTAGATAATTCCGTATATTTGCAGCAATGAAGAAATTATACACTTTCATTCTAACCTTATTTGTGGCTCTAGGTACTTTAAGCGCTGAGACTAACCCAGTTGCTTTTAAACTGTATCCAAACCCAATGACTGGGGATGTATTGCAAGTGAATTTTGATGTAGAATTCAAAACGGGTCATCTTTATACGTTCGCTATCACCAACGTGATTGGTCAGGTCGTATACAACCACACTTTGTCTGACGACGAAATTAAAAAAGGCAGTTTCACTGTCAGAATGGATGAGATAAAACTTGATAAAGGTGTTTATCTGGCTAAAATGGTGAATGGCGATCATTCATCTGTTCAGAAGCTCGTGGTGAGATAATGAACACTATTCCATTCGAACTCAAAGAAGAGTTCATCCCCCTTATTCAATTACTTAAATACACAGGCGTTGCCGAGTCTGGTGCACATGCCTCTGAAATTGTGACAGAAGGCGTAGTTTTCTGCAACGGTCAGCCTGAAACCCGAAAGCGCTATAAAGTGCGCAAGGGAGATACCATAACGGTAGAAGACATTTCTATTATAGTACAATGAGTCTGATTATTCGCCATGCGGTGCCTGCTGATATGCCAGCAGTGTTCGATCTGATTGTCGAGCTGGCAATCTACGAAAAAGCACCTAATGAAGTTATCAATTCTCCAGAACAATTAGTTAAAGATGGATTTGGGACACAGCCACTTTTTATTTGCTTTGTTGCCGAGCAAGACGGTGCCATCGTCGGGATGTCGCTTAACTACGTTCGCTATTCTACCTGGAAAGGCGCAGTATTATACCTCGAGGATTTAATCGTTACCGAATCTTTCAGAGGCAAAGGCATTGGCAAAGCATTGTTTCAGCATACCCTTCAATTTGCCACTCAAGAGGGCTATCAGCGTCTGCAATGGCAGGTACTGGACTGGAACCAGCCAGCCATCGATTTTTATAAAACCTTTAAGGCCGACTTCGATTCCGAGTGGCTCAATGCCTGGATTAATCTCTGATTACTCTTTCATGCGAAGCCATTTAAACAATTGCTTGTAGCTGGCTTTCTGTCCGTAACTCAATATACCTATTCTGTAAATCTTTCCGGCTAACCAAACCGTTACAAAGAAGCTGCCGTAAAGTATCACTGCCGATGAAATGATTTCTAACCACGAAACATCGAAAGGCAGACGCACCATCATCACTACTGGCGATGTAAACGGTATCATGCTGCTCCATATAGCCAAACTACTGTTAGGGTCTTTTAAAACCGCTACCTGTGCGATCACTAATCCAAAGATTAATGGCATAGAAACTGGGAACATGAATTGTTGTGTTTCAGTATCGCTGTCAACGGCACTTCCAATGGCTGCAAACAACGAACTATAGAGTAAGAATCCGCCAAAGAAGAACAGGATAAAACCAGTTATGATCTTCACGTAGTTTAAACTCTGTAACTGCGTCATTATCTCTGTCATCATGCCCATTTGCTGAGGCGCATTTTGTTGAGCTGCTGCAACGGCGTTGGCGCCGGCGCCGGCTTCAAGTCCGATAGCTATGCTGAGAACAGTTAATAACAATCCGGATAGAATGATCCATGCCGCAAACTGTGTGAGAGCTACCAGAGCAACACCAAGTATCTTACCCATCATTAACTGGAATGGTTTAACAGCCGATACAATAATCTCAACGATACGATTGTTTTTTTCTTCGGTAACGCCACGCATAATCATGACGCCATACATAAAGATAAACAGATAGATAATGAATGCACCGATATACCCAATGCCTGATTTTATTTCCGTAGCACTGCTTTTACCACTGATCAATTGGTCGCTCATGTGGATGTCAGACTTCATGCTGTCAATCATCTCGGCGCTTAAGCCTTTTGCCGCCAGTCTTTTGTTAAAGTAATGGTTGCTTAGCAGTGATTTTAAATCGCCTTTATCAGAAATTGACAAGCTCTTTTTAGCGACGATATCTATCGAATCACCATTTTTATTTTTGATGTCTAAAAGTAAATCTGCTTCGTTGTTGTTAACCAGATTTTTACCATCCGCTACTGAGGTGGTATAGGTAAATTGGAAAGTCTCGTCCTTTGGTAACTGCTGACCCAACGATTGCATTGGATCGTGCACCAGTATGGTACGGGTTTCTTTTTTGCTCATCTGATAATAGGAAATACCAGCGATAGAGCCGTAAAATAAACCAATCAGAATAGGTCCGAGAAGTGTCATGATGATAAACGACTTCTTGCTTACTCTGGTAATATATTCGTGTTTTAAAATTAGTAAAATGTTTTTCATGGAATTAATTTTGAGAGACCAGTTGAATAAAGATATCGTGAATGCTAGGCATGAATTGCTGGAAGGCAATCAGCTCGCTTTGTTTCATGGCATATTGAATAGTGTCGTTATGCGAAATGCCATCGAGTTTTAAGGTGTATTTTGGGTAGCCAGAATCGGTGGTTTCTTCTTTTGTTACACTGATTTGAGGATGGTCGAACACCAGTTTATTTTGAGCAATTATTTCAAATGTATCGGTTCTAAACGTCTGTTTAATATCGCTCACTTTTCCATCTAAGATTTTTTCTGACAGATGAATTAATGCCATGTAGTCGCACAGCTTTTCGACACTTTCCATTCTGTGAGTGGAGAAGATAATCGTGGTGCCCTGTTGCTTTAGTTCAAGGATAATCTCTGTTAATAATTCGGCATTTACCGGATCAAATCCACTGAAAGGCTCATCAAGAATTAATAGTTCAGGCTCATTAATAACAGCAACAATAAACTGAATTTTCTGCTGCATGCCTTTACTGAGTTCTTCAACTTTTTTGGCGCGAACATCATACAGTTTCATTTTCTTTAGCCAGAAGCTGGCTTTGTCGCCGGCCTCTTTCTGACTCATACCTCTGAGTCTGGCGAAGTACACCAGCTGGTCGAATACCTTTAGCTTCTTGTAAAGACCGCGTTCTTCGGGCAGATAGCCGATATGTCTGATGTGCTTTGCCTGAAGTGCATCGTTGTAAAAAAGTACAGAGCCTTCGTCGGCCTGAGTGATCTGATTAATGATTCTGATTAAGGAGGTTTTGCCAGCGCCGTTCGGTCCAAGTAAGCCATAAATGCATCCTTTCGGAATGCTTATAGATACTTTGTTTAAAGCCGTCTTGCCGGTATAAAACTTCGAAACTCCGTTAATTGTAAGGATAGTGTTTTCCATAACTTGAGTGAAAGTGAAGCAAAAATGCAGAAAATAAAGAGATGTTTTAAGAATATCGACCAAGACGGTTTTAAACCGACAGAATGTAAGGGCGTTTATAATTGTCTTTAAATCCTAGAATATTGATTTTCAAATCCTATTTATTTAAGTATATTTGTCGTAAATACTTATGAAGAAATTTCTATACTTAGTGCTGCTACTGACGGTCTTCACAGAAGCGATCTCTCAATCCACAGTAGACTTCAATAATTATACGCCAATTAAATGCAGTGGCGAAATACCAGAAGATTTTAAGACTGAATTGTCGAATCTCGTTAATCAAGCCAAGAATAAACAAACCAACAGCAGAATCGATAAAAAGCGCGAAGTAGAATTCGCCGAATTGTCCAACTATCAGTTGAACAATATCCTTTACAGTGGTAAAGTGCTTTATGGTGATCGCTTAACCACCTATGTCAACAAGGTAGCAGATGTTGTTCTGAAAAACGAACCTGAGTTAAGAAAGAAATTGCGTTTCTATGTTTTGAAAAACACCGATCTGAATGCCTATTCTACTCAGAGAGGTATCATCTTCGTGAGTGTTGGTTTGTTAGCACAGATCGAATCTGAAGCTCAGTTAGCCTTTATTCTTTGTCACGAAATTATTCACTATAAAAATAATCATAACCTCGAAACGTATAAGCGCAACCAGGACCTCACCAAAAATGAATCGATGGTGAACCGCCTGGGTAATATGATGAACTATAGCAAGGAGAATGAGCTGGAAGCAGACAAGGAAGGTTTGAAAATGTTCCTTACTACACCTTATGGCACGAACGAACTTAATAACCTCTTTGATGTGTTGTTGTATTCATATCTGCCTTTCGATGAGATTACATTCGACTCTACCTATTTCAATAGCATGCCAGCGTATTCAATGCCTGGAAAATACTTTTTGAAAACAGGTTCTGATATCACCGCAGAAGAAGATATTGATGATAGTTTAAGCACCCATCCGAACATTAAAAAGAGAAGATTGGGGATTCAGAAAATGCTGGAAACCAAGAACCATCCGGATGGAGCTTCGTTCATTAATTCTAAAGAGGAGTTTGCCATCGTTCAGCGTATGGCCCGATCTGAGCTGGCCATTATTCACCTTCAGGAAGCAGAAACAGAAGACGCTTTCTATGCGGCATTTCTGCTGGAGAAATTGTATGGCAAAACCTTGTTTGGTGATAAAATAATGAGCGGTGCTCTGTATACCATGAGCAAACAAAAGAACCACAACGAAGAGGGCATCAAACATACTAAATCATCTAAACGTGGTAATGACGATACTGAGTTATCAGATGAATACTGGAAGAATATCGAAGGTCAGTCGCAAGCCATTTACCATTTCAGTTATAAAATTCCGGCTAAAGAATTAAACATACTGGCCGCTAAAAAAATGTATGAGAACTACCAGTTGTACAAAGATGATTTTTTCGGTACCCGTTTTCATAGTCTGGTTTACGAATTGGTAAATACCCACGAAATGTCTCTGGAGAATTTCAAAAAAGAATACGTGCCAGAAGATACAACTAAAGTAAAAGTTGAAGAGGTAAAACCCGAAGACGAAAGTAAACTCAGCAAAGTTTCTAAAATAAAAAAGAAGAAGGCTGTACAAACAGAAAAGCAAGATTACTCGAAAGACAATTATTACAAATACGCTTTCGTCGGTTACTATAACGATAGCATGTTCAAAGAAAGTTTTGAGTACTATGCCGAGGAAAAATCTACTCGCGAAAAGAAAGAAGACTCTGAAGATTATCAGAAGTACACAGAGGCCAAAGAAAAAGTAATTGCCCGTCACGGTCAGGCACTCGATATTCAAAAGTTCGTGATGATCAATCCTTATTATGCCAAGTACTTAATGCAATCGAGTTACTATAACTACAGCTTTTTTAATTACAAGATTAAAGATCCGGAATTAAGTCCGTTGGAGGAAGAAGCTATAGAACAGTCATTGGCGACCTATGTCAATGAGTATTCAACTAAATTAGGCATGGATGTCGATGTGATTGGAAGCACTCAGCAGAAAGACATCAATACCGATATGTTTAATGATTATCAGCAATTGATGAGCTGGTTCTCTGAGCGCATTTCAATCGGAACTATGGGTGCCTATACCTACAGCGATCAGTACATGTCGCAGTATGCCAATCAATACGGTTATATCGGTTTCTGCTATGTGTCTAATATCAACAAATCACTGGAAGTGGTGTTTGTGTTATTTGATATTAAAAACGGCGGTTCTAAATTCTTATACGAAAAGGAAGTTAGAAAGGGTAAACCAACGGGTGTTTTCTCAAAGATGATGTTGTATGATATTCTTCATCAGATCAGTCAGAAGCCTACTAAAATCAACAAACTTAAAAAGAAATACAAGATAGACGAGTAAGTCTTTTTAAGTCTGCCTTAATCTTTTTAGAAATTGATTCTGTAGTTAAAGTTAGGGAATAGTCCCAGTTGATACTGGGTTACAACCGACTTTTTCAGAACATCGTAAGACTGAATAAAGACATTTTGATGGTTGGTGATATTCTGAATATCCAGGAACCATTCTTGTGTAATTTTCTTACCACTTCTGCGGTAAGTCACTTTAAAATCCAGTCTGAAATAGGTGTTAAATTGCTTGTCAAATGATTGCTCACTAAATACGACTTGTCTATTGCGCAACTGCGAGTTAGTCAGATCAATTGGGGTATATCTTCTGCCCCCGGCAATGGCTACTTTTGCGTCGAAAGCTATCGTGTTTTTTGCATCGATTTTTACTTCTTTTCCAGCGAGCATGTTGTAGATAAAGCGGCCATTGAAAGCGGTGTTTTTTTCTATCTTATTACTTCCAGTGTATTTAGATTCGTACAAGGAAAGGGTATTCAACATATAGAAGCCTTTAGAGAAGTTGCGTTCTATGGTAAGTTCTATGCCGTAGTTGGTGCCAGTGCCATCATTCACTAAACTATCAGTGCCTGGTGTGTTGAAGTCGGTACCTTCGTTAATAGCTGAATAATAAGAGGCGTATTGTGTAACTGGTACCTGATACACAAATTGGTAGTAGAGCTCTGATTTTAACTGCCATCTTTTATTAATTCTATAGTCGTAACCAGCAATTATATGGGCACTTTTAGTGAAGTCGAGTGCTTTATTGGTATAGGTGATGTCGCTACCATTATGCGTTTGCAGGAAATACATTTGCATGTTTTGAATCTGACTGTGCAAACCTGTTCCAAGACTGATTTTTTTGTTTTTGCTAAGCTGTTTGTTAAAACCAATTCGCGGTTCAATGGCTTCTGTCTGGTTGAGTGTGAGTTGCTGATAATGCAGTCCGGTAACCAGATTCGAGGTTTCAGAAAGTCTGAATTTCATGCTGGCAAAACCTTGAATTAAAATGGTATTGCCATCGTTGTTTCTCAGTGAGCGGAAACGGTTGTCAATTTTGACACTGTCGCTAAAATCGAACCCCAGTCGCTGGATATTAATACCGATATTCAATTGTTTGGAAGCCGAAATTTTATAGTTGTATAGCGAATTAACAAGCCATTTTGAAGCATTTGATTGGTCGCGGTATACTGCAGATCTGACATTGCCACCAACAGAATCTGCAATGGTTTGCACGCCTGTAAAAGTATAGCCTGCAGAGGTTCGGATATACATGCTTTTATTAAGGAACCAGGTATAGGTTGCGCCAAGCACGCCCATAGAGGTATTGTACTTGAGATCTTGTGTCGCGCTGCTGAATAAATTGGTTGAGTCGCTGCTGCTACTGCTTTCAAAATGGATATTGCTTTTACCGCCAATACCAAAGATACTTAGTTGATTTTTCTTCATAGGAAAGTGCAGTTTAAAACTGATATCCTGATAGTAGGGAATGGCAGTGCCTGTTCCAAAGTTAAAGCCAGCTTTCTGGAGTAAAGCCAGGGTAGAGTATCGATAATTAATTAAGTAAGAAGATTTGTTCTTTCGGCTAAGCGGTCCCTCTGCGCCAGCTTCAAAACCATTAAAACCAATCTGACCGGTATACTCGTGTTTACTGGTATTGCCATTGCGCATCTGCAAATCAAATACACCTGAAAGGGCATTGCCATACATGGCAGGGAAGGCGCCAGTGATAAAATCTGATTTCGCAAGGACGTTGTTATTGAGTATGGTTACTGGTCCGCCCGAAGCACCCATTGCACCAAAATGACTCGGATTGGGAATGTCTATGCCGTCCATACGCCATAACAATCCTTGCGGCGAATTTCCCCTGATGATGATATCATTTCTTGAATCATTATTGCCGACCACACCAGCAAAATTACTGGCCATTCTGGCTGGATCATTTCTACTGCCGGCATACCTTCTCGTATCTTCGATATCAAAGGCTTTGGCACTGATACTGATATTGGAATTGTTTAAACTATTTTTTGATTTTACTTTAACACCGCCACCTTTAATGTCGGTAATGGATTCGTAGATGTCAATATTTAAAACCGTTTCTTTACCCGACTGGTGAATGATGTTTGCCGCGGTATAAGGCTGGTATCCTGAAGCACTCACACGAATGCTAATTCGTCCTGCCGGCACATTGTCTAACTGGTAATAGCCTTTGCTGTCGCTGCGGGTTGACAGGGCTGTCGCATTGCTGTCCGCAATTTCGATGAGGGCATCCACTACTGGGTTGGCCGATTGGGCGTCGGTAATGCGTCCGCGAATGGTTTGTGTTAAATTCTGTGCTTCTGCCTGTAGGCCAAAAAGTAGAATAAAAAATGGAATGAAGGTTTTCATACTGCAAATCAAGGTCACACTCACACGCCTGCAATTACCAAATGTTAATTAATGCGGATATTGTTTCTGATGCGACTCAAACTCTGGGGTGTAATGCCCAGATAGGTGGCAATGTGTTCGAGTTTCACCAGGTTAAGAATTTTCGGATTGCTGCTGATTAGAGATAGATATCTTTGTTTGGCATTCAAAGTTAAAAGCATGATTTCGCGTTCTTCTTTATGGGCCAGAAATAATTCGGCATTGATGCGTCCCAGACGTTCACCTGTATGTGATTTGTTGTAAAGGAACTGTAGGTCATCGTAAGAGATACGATAAGCTTTAATAGGCTCCAGTGCTTCCACACCGATATTGGAAGGACGCTGTGTTACAAAAGAACCGTAGCTGCAGCAGAAACAATTATCTGAGGGGAATTCGATAGAGAACTCGTTCATGAACTCGTCGATGGTATACATACGGGCGGTTCCATGCACAATAAAAGTTAGGTATTTCTCAATTTGCCCCTGGTCTAAAATGACTTCCCCTTTTTCAAAGTATACCTCAGTCAGGTGATTGCTAAAGAGTTCCCATTCTTCATCATTGAGCAATGCTTGCTGGTCAAAAATGGCTTTGATGTTTGTTTTCATGCAAGTTCAAATCTACTATATAAAAGGCGAATTTTTCGCTTATTAGATAAACGACTATTAGATTTCTTTGAAAATCAATCCAGATAAAAATGGTTAATGAGCAGAGAATTGATATAGGTTTGGTATTTAGCCATCAATTCTTTTTCCAACTGTTTTTGTCTGATTTGCTCATTTGGGGTAAGCGTATACCGAATGCGTGTATTAGGGGTATATTTGGGTTGAACATGCATTTTAAATGAACCATCAGGGTATCGTCTAATGCAATATGGATAATCTATTAATTGCACCATGCCATTATCTACATTAATGGCCGTGCTGTTTTTCCCTTTCATTAAATCTTTACCATAACTAAAGATGGATTGTTCGTTGCCCGCCAGTCCGAGTACTGTTGGCATAATATCGGTATGCGACGCCGTAATAGAATCGTTCCAGCCAGAAGAAATTAATTTAGGCGCATAAATCATTAGTGGGATTTCGTATTTTCCAGTAGGGGTGTAGAAGTATTCGTTAACACTGTGGGAAGGATGATCGGCTGTTATAATAAAAACAGTATTGTCGAAATACTTCATTTTCCAAACTTTTTTGAAGAACATCCGAAGGGCGTGGTCGGTGTACTGAACTGCTTTATGGATGGGCAATTCATTTGCAGTAAAAATGCCCTGGTATTGTTCAGGAATTTGATAGGGATCGTGCGAGCTAAGGGTGAACACCGAGCTAAAGAAAGGCGTTTGTTTGCTGCCTAACTGATTGGCGAAGTATTGAAGGTAGGGTTCGTCCCATATACCCCAGTGTCCGTCAAAATCTTTTTTGGGTTCAGGGTATTCATCCAAGCCGTAGTATTGAATATTGCCAGATATTTTAAGGAAATTATCAAAGCCCATAGATCCGTTGCGCGCACCGTAATAGAAAGAGCAATCGTAACCATCGTATGGCAGGTAGTGGTGCAGACCTTTTAGGGTATTGTTTTGAAAGGTACTGTTAATGTAGGGCACTTCGAGCAAAGAAGGGACAGAGGCAAAAATGGCCGGCAGACTTTCCATAGAAGTAGTGCCACTGCTATAGGCATGAGGAAAAACAAGGGCTTCTTTTGAAAGACTGTCGAGAAAAGGAGTAAAGCGTGGTTCTTTATTGAGGCATCCAATGTAATCGCGACCGAAACTCTCGAGTATAATAAGGACGATATTGGGTTTTTTAGAAAGAGTTGGCGTGCTGTAATAAATGGGATTAAAATTCAATCGTTCATCTTGTTCGCTTAACCATTCCACTTTTTTAGGTGTTCGGGTGCTGTAGGAGGTAAGGAGTTGGGTAGGCGAGTTGATAGTAGCGGCAACCCATTGAGGGTCGACGAATGCGGCGGCGTCAAAACTACGCAGCGGCTTGATATCAAAGCTGCCACGAGCACCCATGAAAAGGAGCGCGAGAGCGATAAAGAAAAAGCTGAGACGGGAT
This sequence comes from Bacteroidota bacterium, assembly GCA_027490055.1. GTDB lineage: Bacteria > Bacteroidota > Bacteroidia > NS11-12g > UBA955 > JABMMZ01. The sequence goes on from JAIXYV010000081.1 coordinate 14,161, forward strand.
GTTAGAGAGGCAGGAGCAGGGTTGGCATGAGGTTTCGGGTAGAGGAAGATAAGGAGAACAGCGATACCTATAAGTAGGAGCAGCAGCCACCAGTAATTAAAGATATAGGAGAGAATGGGGTTTGCTGGATCGGAGATCAGCTGAAAAAGTTCTATGCCGCTGCGACGGGTTTTAATTTTAAAGAATTCGAGGTCGATGAAATTGAGGAGTACCATGAGCATACAACCCAGTATGAAAAAGAAACGCGTAATGGCGTTGAAGGTATTAGAGTGATTTTTAAGGGGGAGAATGCTAAGGAGGTGGAAAGGGATCAGGAAGTAGACCATGGCCTGTACATCAAATAGGACACCCCAGAGGAGGACAAGGGGAAGTTGAGAGAGAGGAGCGCCATTTAGGTAGGGATAAAGGTAAAAAATAAACAAAATACGGCAGGCAGTTAGCAAGGAAAGGGCTAAAAGGGATCTTTTGAGCCAGAGCTTAGGGGCAATATTTAGGTTAAATGACATTATCAACACTGCAAAAATGCAGAACTGAAGCCATAATATTAAATATTTTGTAAAATTTTCCATATATTCTTTGTTGATTTAAAAAAAAGGTCTACTTTTGCAGTCCTTTTTACAAAAAAAGAACAGTTTAATAATTATGCCAACCATACAACAATTGGTGAGAAAGGGGCGACAAACCTTGAAATTTAAGAGCAAATCTCCGGCTCTTGATTCTTGTCCGCAAAGGCGCGGTGTTTGCACTCGTGTTTACACTACCACCCCAAAGAAACCAAATTCAGCAATGCGCAAAGTAGCGCGTGTACGTTTAACTAACGCAAAGGAAGTGAACGCTTATATCCCAGGAGAAGGTCATAACCTACAGGAGCACTCTATCGTACTCGTACGTGGAGGAAGGGTTAAAGATTTACCGGGAGTAAGATATCACATTGTACGTGGAGCGTTAGATACCGCGGGTGTGGAAGGTAGAAACCAAAGAAGAAGTAAATACGGCACCAAAAAGCCAAAGGTAAAAGCAGGTGCTGATGCCAAAGGTAAAAAATAAGGATAAGTATCAATGAGAAAAGCAAAAGCAAAACGCAGAATTTTATTACCTGACCCTAAGTTTAACGACGTAATGGTAACCCGTTTCGTTAACAACATGATGTATGACGGTAAAAAAAGTGTAGCATTCGGAATTTTTTATGACGCTATTGATTTAATAGAGAAGAAAATTACTGAGGAACCTGGTATCGAGACCTGGAAGAAGGCATTAAACAATGTTATGCCAATGGTAGAGGTTAAGGCCCGCAGGGTTGGTGGTGCAACATTCCAGATCCCAACAGAAATCGCTCCTGAAAGAAGAGCGGCTATGGGTATCAAATGGATCATCTCTTACTCACGTAAAAGAAACGAAAAATCGATGGCTGAAAAATTAGCTGCAGAGTTCATCGCCGCCTCTAAAGGTGAAGGTGCTACAGTTAAGAAGAAAGACGATACTCACAAGATGGCTGAGGCCAACAAAGCGTTTGCCCACTTTAAAGCTTAAAGGAGATTTCAATGTCTAGAGATTTAAAATATACAAGAAACATAGGTATTGCTGCGCATATTGATGCGGGTAAGACCACAACTACTGAGCGTATTCTTTACTACGCCGGTGTTAACCACAAAATCGGTGAGGTGCACGATGGTGCTGCAACGATGGACTGGATGGCACAGGAGCAGGAGAGAGGTATCACAATCACCTCAGCTGCTACCACAGTATTCTGGAATTACAGAAGCAATTCATACCATATCAACATTATCGACACACCTGGTCACGTAGATTTCACTGTAGAGGTGAATCGTTCATTACGTGTATTAGATGGTCTGGTTTTCTTGTTCAGTGCGGTTGACGGTGTTGAACCACAGTCAGAGACCAACTGGAGATTAGCAAACAACTACAATGTACCAAGAATTGGTTTCGTTAACAAAATGGACCGTTCTGGTGCTGACTTCTTAAATGTAGTTAAGCAAGTAAAAGATATGTTAGGTTCTAACGCTGTTCCATTGCAGTTGCCAATCGGCGCCGAAGATAACTTCAAAGGTGTTGTCGATTTGATCAACTTCAGAGGTATGGTTTGGAACGAAGAGGATAAAGGAATGACTTACCAGGAAGTTCCAATTCCTGACGACATGAGAGAAGAAGCAGAAATGTGGAGAGAGAAATTACTCGAAGCGGTTTCTGAATATGATGAGAAATTAATGGAGAAGTTCTTCGAAGATCCAAATTCAATCTCTGAAAGAGAAATTTTGGATGCTTTAAGAGCAGCTTGTTTGGATATGAGCATTGTACCAATGGTATGTGGTTCATCATTCAAAAATAAAGGTGTACAGACGATGCTTGACCTTGTAATGGAATTAATGCCAAGTCCTTTAGATAAAAAAGAGACTATGGGTACTAATCCTGATACAGACGAGCCTATCAGTCGCAAACCGGATTACAACGAGCCTTTCACAGCTTTAGCATTTAAGATTGCTACTGACCCTTATGTTGGTCGTTTAGCGTTCATGAGAGCCTATTCAGGTAAATTAGATGCAGGTTCTTATGTTTTAAACACAAGAAGCGGCAACAAAGAAAGGATTTCACGTATCTTCCAGATGCACGCAAACAAACAAAACCCAATCGAATTCTTAGGTGCTGGTGATATCGGTGCTGCGGTTGGTTTTAAAGATATCAAAACCGGCGATACTTTATGCGATGAGAAACATCCAATCGTATTAGAGTCAATGGTATTCCCTGATCCGGTTATCGGTTTAGCTATCGAGCCTAAAACACAGGCAGACGTAGATAAATTAGGTGTAGGTTTAGGTAAATTGGCTGAGGAAGATCCAACATTCAGAGTTAAAACTGATGAGGAAACTGGTCAGACCATCATCTCTGGTATGGGTGAGCTTCACTTAGAAATCATTGTTGACAGATTGAGACGTGAGTTCAAAGTAGAGGTTAACCAGGGTGCACCGCAGGTTGCTTACAAAGAAGCGATCAAAGGTTCTTGCACACACAGAGAGACCTTCAAGAAACAAACGGGTGGTAGAGGTAAATTTGCTGATATCCAGTTCGAAATCGGACCAGCAGATGCAGACTTCACCGGCGAAGGTTTACAATTCGTTAACGAGGTAGTAGGTGGATCAATTCCACGTGAGTATATCCCTTCAGTACAGAAAGGTTTTGCAGAAGCAATGAAGAACGGTGTTCTTGCAGGTTATGCAATTGATAAGATGAAAGTAAGATTGTTTGATGGTTCATTCCACGCAGTTGACTCGGATTCATTATCATTTGAGATCTGTGCGAAATCAGCGTTCAGAGAAGCTGCTCCAAAAGCTACTCCGATCTTACTTGAACCAATCATGAAGCTGGAAGTGTTAACACCTGCAGATTACATGGGAGATGTTCAGGGTGATTTGAACAGAAGAAGAGGTATGCTGGAAGGTATCGACGAGAGAGCCGGTTCACAGGTAATCAAAGCCAAAGTGCCACTGTCTGAGATGTTCGGTTATGTAACAAGTTTACGTACCATCACATCAGGTAGAGCGTCATCAACAATGGAATTCGATCACTACGAAGAAGTTCCACGTTCAATGGCTGAAGAAGTAATCAAAAAAGTTAAAGGACAAAAAGCAAACGCATAATTACAGTAATGGTAACACAAAAAATAAGAATAAAATTGCGTTCACACGATCACAATCTGATTGACAAATCAGCTGAGAAGATTGTTAAATCTGTTAAAGCAACAGGTGCAGTAGTAAGCGGACCAATTCCACTACCTACCAACAAAAAGATCTTCACTGTATTGAGATCGCCACACGTAAACAAGAAGGCAAGAGAGCAGTTCCAACTGTGCTCATACAAACGTCTTCTGGATATTCACAGTTCTACTGCAAAAACAGTAGAGGCGTTAATGAAATTAGAGCTTCCAAGTGGAGTAGATGTTGAAATTAAAGTATAACAGACATGGTAGGATTAATTGGAAAAAAAATAGGAATGACCAGCATCATTGATGCTAACGGTGCAAAGGTAGGTTGTACGGTAGTACAAGCCGAGCCTAACGTGATTTCTCAGATCAAAACAACTGAGAAAGAAGGTTATAATGCACTTCAAATATCAGCCATTGAGCTTAAAGATAAGCATTCAACAGCTGCAGCTACCGGGCACTTCAAAAAGGCCGGTACTAAAGCAATGAAAGTTTCTCATGAATTCAGAGTTGATCAGACTGTAGGCAATCTTGGCGACAGAGTTGATGTAACGATTTTTGCAGAAGGCGACTTCGTAGACATTATCGGAACTTCAAAAGGTAAAGGTTTCCAGGGTGTAGTTAAAAGACACAACTTCAACGGGGTTGGTCCGGCTACTCACGGTCAGCACGACAGACAAAGAGCTCCGGGTTCAGTAGGTTCTTCATCTTATCCATCAAAAGTATTCAAAGGTCTGAGAATGGCTGGTAGAATGGGTGGTAAGAGAATCAAGAATTTAAATGCCCAGATATTGAAAGTAATACCTGAACAGAACTTATTAGTAATAAAAGGTTCTATATCAGGCCACAATGGTTCGATCGTAGTAATAGAAAAATAAGAAATGGAACTGAAAGTATTATCAAGCAATGGTACAGAGACAGGTAAAACTGTTAACCTGCCAAGTGAAATATTCGGTGTTACCCCAAATGACCACGCTATCTACTTAGATGTAAAGCAGTATTTGGCTAATCAAAGACAAGGTACCCACAAAACCAAAGATAAATCTGAAGTACATTACAGTACCAAGAAAATCAAACGTCAGAAAGGTACAGGCGGTGCTCGTGCCGGTAGTATCAAGTCTGGTGTATTTGTTGGTGGTGGTAGAATTCACGGTCCACGTCCTAAAGACTACGGTTTCAAATTAAACAAGAAACTGAAGCGTTTAGCAAGGATCTCTGCTTTATCACACAAAGCTGCCAACAACAACATCATTGTTCTGGACAGTTTAACCTTTGATAAACCGAACACTAAATCATTTATCAGTGTTTTAAACAACCTGAAAATAAACGACCAGAGAGTGTTAGTAGTAACACCTGAACAAAATAACAATGTTTACCTGAGCGGTAGAAATTTAAGCAAAGCGCACACAATGCCAGCTGCTGAGATCAATACTTACCAGATTTTGAAAGCCAAAACATTGGTATTGATGAACGACTCAATTGAAGTAATTAAACAAACATTGAATTAAGATTATGTCAGTATTAGTAAAGCCGTTAATCACGGAAAAGATGACCATGTTGACAGACAAAAGAAAACAATACGGATTCGTTTGTTTGAGATCTGCCACCAAGGACGAGATAAAAGCAGAGATTGAGAAGATCTACAATGTAGAAGTAGACTGGATCAACACGATTGTAACTACGCCAAAGCGCAAAAGAAACAGACGTACCGGTCAAACCACAGGTAGAACCAACATTTATAAGAAAGCCATTTGTAAGTTGAAAGAAGGTCAAGAAATTGACTTTTATGAAAATATTTAAAGAAAATGCCAGTTAAAAGACTTAGACCGACAACGCCGGGAACAAGATTCAGAATTGCAAATACATTTGCAGAGTTAACAGCATCAGAACCTGAAAAGAGTCTGACTGTTTCGATATCAAAAACCGGAGGAAGAAATAACCAGGGTAAGATGACCATGCGCTACATTGGTGGTGGTCACAAAAGAAAATACCGTATCATCGATTTCAAACGTGATAAGCACGGTGTTATTGCTGAGGTAAAAACAGTTGAGTACGATCCAAATCGTTCAGCATTCATCGCTTTAGTGGAGTATGCAGACGGAGAGAAAAGATACATTCTTTGCCCTCATGGCCTGAAAGTTGGTCAGAAGTTAAACTCTGGCAGCGGTGTGGTTCCTGATTTAGGTAACACATTACCATTGGCTGAGATTCCACTTGGTTCAATCATCCACAACATTGAAATGGCTCCTGGTCAGGGTGGTAAGGTTTGCAGAAGTGCAGGTTCTTACGCACAATTGACAGCGAGAGATGGTAAATACGTAGTAGTAAAACTGCCTAGCGGCGAGACCAGAATGATCCTTAGCACATGTGCTGCAACGATCGGTTCTGTATCAAACCCTGATCACAGTTTAGAAAACTTCGGTAAAGCTGGTAGAAGCAGATGGTTAGGCAGACGTCCAAGAACACGTCCAGCTGCGATGAACCCTGTCGATCACCCTCAGGGTGGTGGTGAAGGTAGATCAAAAGGTGGTCAGCCGAAATCACGTACAGGTATCTACGCTCAAGGTCAGAAAACCCGTAATACCAAAAAGAGTACAAGTAAATATATCATAGAACGTAGAAAAGGTAAAAGAAATAAATAATGGCAAGGTCACTTAAAAAAGGTCCCTTCATTGATTGGAAACTTGACGAAAAAGTTGCCAAAATGAACGAAACCAAGAAGAAAGCAGTTATCAAAACATGGAGCAGAAAATCCATGATTGCACCGGAGTTCGTTGGACACACTTTTGCTGTGCACAATGGCAACAAATTCATTCCGGTTTATGTTACCGAAAACATGGTCGGTCATAAATTAGGTGAGTTTGCTCCTACAAGAACATTCAAAGGACACGGAGGTAACAACAAATAATAATTATGGAATCAGTAGCAGTATTAAAAAATTGTCCATTGTCTCCACGTAAGATGAGATTGGTAGTTGACCAGATCAGAGGTCAGCAAGTAGATAAAGCTTTAACTATTCTGCAATTCTCTCAGAGAAGATACTATGCAGTATATGTAGAGAAGCTTTTGAAATCAGCCATCAGCAACTGGCAGAACAAAAATCAGGACAGCAAGGTAGAAGACAGCAAGATATTCGTATCTGCAGTATTCGTAGACGGTGCAGTTGTAGCTAAAAGAATGAGAACAGCTCCACAAGGTCGTGCCTACAGAATCCGTAAGCGTTACAGCCATGTGACGATTAAAGTTGACAGTTTAACAAGCAAAGAAAACCAAATAGCAGAAGCATAATTAATGGGACAAAAAATAAATCCAATAGCGCTTAGATTAGGCATCATCAGAGGTTGGGAAAGCAACTGGTACGGTGGAAAGAATTTCGCCGACAAGTTAGCCGAAGATGAAAAGATCCGTAAATATTTATTCGTGCGTATCCCTAGAGGTGGCATGTCTAAAATCGTTATTGAAAGAACGATCAAAAGGATCATCATTACCATCCACACTGCTAAACCAGGTATCGTAATCGGTAAAGGTGGTGCTGAGGTTGATAAGATCAAAGAAGAGTTGAAGAAGATCACTAAGAAAGATGTTCAGATCAACATTTTCGAAATCAAAAGACCAGAGTTAGACGCTAAATTAGTAGCTGAAACTATTTGTCAGCAGATCGAAGGACGTGTAAGTTACAAGAGAGCAGTTAAGCAGGCATTAGGTAATACTATGAGAATGGGTGCTGACGGTATCAAAGTAAGTATTTCAGGTCGTTTGAACGGTGCAGAGATTGCTCGTGCTGAGAAATACAAAGAAGGAAGAACTCCATTGCACACTTTGCGTTCGGATATCGACTACGCATTAGGTGAAGCATTAACTGTATACGGAAAGATCGGTGTTAAAGTATGGATTTGCAGAGGTGAGATTTACGGTAAACGTGATTTGTCATTGAATGCTGGTTCAGACAGAGGTCCGAAGAGAGATGAAGCACCTCGTAATGACAACAGAAGAGGCGGTCGCAGAGATGGTGGCAGAGACAACAGAGGCGGTGGCGACAGAAGAAGAAACAATAACTAACAGGGGAGAAGGATAAAATAATATTAAAAACAGGAAGTAAGACATGTTAAGTCCAAAAAGAACCAAATTCAGAAAACAGCATAAAGGCAAAATTAAAGGACTTGCCACCAGAGGTCACCGTTTGAGTTTTGGAACCTTCGGTTTAAAAAGTATGGAGCAATCTTGGATCACAGCCAGACAGATTGAAGCTGCGAGGGTTGCCTTGACCAGATATATGAAAAGAGAAGGTCAGGTATGGATCAGGATTTTCCCTGACAAGCCAATCACCAAAAAGCCAGCTGAAGTACGTATGGGTAAAGGTAAAGGTGCTCCAGAATATTGGGTTGCCATTGTAAAACCAGGAACCATCATGTTCGAAGTAACAGGTGTACCACAGGCAGTAGCCGAAAGAGGTATGTACCTGGCTGCTCAGAAACTTCCGGTATCAACCAAATTCATAGTTAAACCTGATTATACAGAAGAATAATGAAGCACAGGGAATATAAAGATCTTCCTACTAAAGAATTAGTAGAGAGATACAAAGAAGAAAAAGTTAGACTTACAAAAGTGAAGTTTAACAACGCTGTTGCAAGAATCGAGCAACCGCACAAATTAAAAGAAGCGAGAAAAGAGATTGCCAGACTATTGACTGAAATAAACTCTCGTAGAATCGATAACGAAATTAAAGCCGCTGAAAAAGGGGAATAATAAAATGGAACAAACCAGAAATTCAAGAAAAGAGATCATTGGTCGCGTTACCAGCAATGGTATGAATAAATCCATCGTGGTTGCTTTAGAAACTAAAGTAAAGCACCCGAAATATGGTAAGTATTTCAAAAAGACCAAGAAGTTCTATGCTCATGATGAAAAGAATGAGTGTAACGTTAATGACATCGTAAAAATCATGGAGACAAGACCTTTGAGCAAATTGAAATGCTGGAGACTTGTTGAAATAGTAGAAAGGGCAAAATAATGATACAAACAGAAAGTCGTTTAAAAGTAGCTGATAACAGCGGTGCAAAAGAAGTTCTTTGCATCAGAGTACTTGGTGGTACAGGCAGACGTTATGCCTCAGTTGGTGACAAAATTGTTGTTGCCGTTAAAACCGCCCTTCCATCAGGTGGCGTAAAAGCAGGTTCCGTATCAAAAGCGGTAATCGTAAGAGTAAAGAAAGAAATCAAAAGACCTGATGGTTCATACATCAGATTTGATGAGAATTCTTGTGTGTTGTTAAACAACTCTGACGAACCAAGAGGTACCCGTATCTTCGGCCCTGTTGCAAGAGAATTGCGTGAGAAACAGTTCATGAAAATTATATCATTGGCTCCAGAAGTATTATAAGCGTATACAAGAGAATGAAGACAAAAAATAATGCACATCAGACCGCAAAGATCCACATCAAAAAGGGTGACACCGTGATGCAGATCGCTGGTAAGATTGTTGACAATCAGAATACCGGTAAGGTATTACGCGTCTACACAAAGACCTATAGAGCTTTGGTTGAAGGGTTGAATATCATTTCCCGTCACACTAAGCCTAATGCTACTCATCCTAACGGAGGTATCATTAAAAAAGAAGCGCCAATCCACATTTCTAACTTAATGTTATTAGAGGATGGCAAGCCAACAAGAGTTGGTAGAAAACTAAATGATAAGGAAAAACTTCAGAGATTCTCTGTGAAAACCGGAGAGTTTATCAAATAATAAGAAATTACATGTCGTATACACCAAATTTAAAGAGGAAATATACAGAAGTGGTTATGCCACACATGCAAGAGAAATTTGCTTACACTAACGTAATGGAAATGCCTAAATTAACCAAGATTTGTTTAAATCAGGGTGTGGGTGTTGCTGTTAATGATAAGAAATTAATCGATGCCGCTGTAGATGAGATGACCCGTATCAGCGGTCAGAAAGCTCAGGCTACTGTATCTAAAAAAGATATCAGTAACTTTAAGCTGAGAGCTAAAATGCCAATCGGTGCAAGAGTAACACTGCGTCAGAACACCATGTTCGAATTCCTGGAGCGTTTGATTTCAATCGCATTACCAAGGGTAAGAGACTTCCAGGGTTTGGAAGTAAAAGGTTTCGATGGCAGAGGTAACTTCACCATGGGTATCACTGAGCAAATCATTTTCCCTGAAATTGATATTGACAAAACCAACAGAATTTCAGGTATGGACATTACATTTGTAACTACCGCGAAAACTGATGAAGAATGTTTGGAGATGTTAAGAGCGTTTGGTTTACCATTTAAAAAATAAAAAAATAACATGGCAAGAGAAGCAATAAAAGCAAGAGAGCTTAAAAAGGAGCGTTTAGTTGCAAAATATGCAGAAAGACGTGCTCAGTTGAAAGAAGCTGGTGATTCTATCGGTCTTCAGAAACTTCCAAGAAGTTCTTCAAAAGTTCGTCTCCGTAACAGATGCAAACTGACAGGTAAGCCTAGAGGTTACATCAGAGTGTTCGGTTTGTGCAGAAATCAGTTCCGTGAATTGGCTTCTGCCGGTAAAATTCCCGGAGTAACAAAATCAAGTTGGTAATATTAAAATAGAATAAAATGACTGATCCAATAGCAGACTACTTAACCAGATTAAGAAACGCTTTGCAAGCAAAACATAGAATCGTGGAGATTCCTGCATCCAATATCAAGAAAGCAATGACTAAGGTATTGTTTGAAAAAGGTTATATCCTGAACTACAAATTTGAAGAGACCGAGAACAAACAAGGTGTCATCAAAGTGGCTCTGAAATATGACGGTGTTACAAGACAACCGGCTATCAGAGACTTAAAAAGGGTTTCAAAACCAGGTTTAAGAAAATATGCACCGGCAGACAACCTGCCAAGGGTGATCAATGGTTTGGGTATCGCTATCCTTTCCACATCAAAAGGTGTTATCTCTGATAAAGAGGCCAGAACACTGAACGTAGGCGGTGAAGTATTGTGCTACGTATCATAAAAGTTTAAAAGAATAAGAAAATGTCAAGAATAGGTAAAGCTCCAATCAGCGTCCCTGCAGGTGTAGAAATCAAAGTTTCTGCAGACAATATCGTTTCGGTTAAAGGACCTAAAGGCGAATTATTTCAGCCACTTAAAGAAGGTTTCAAAGTAAACGTTGTTGATGGTATTATGACTATTGAACGTCCGAACGACGAAAAAGCTAACAAAGCTCTCCATGGTTTATACCGTTCACTTTTAAATAACAACGTTAAAGGTGTTAAAGACGGTCACTCTACTAAACAAGAATTAGTAGGTGTGGGTTATAAAGCCTCTAACCAGGGTCAGATCCTTGATTTATCAATTGGATACTCTCACAGAATCATGTTAGAAGTTCCAAAAGAAATCAAATTAACTACCGTTACTGAAAAAGGACAAAACCCTGCTATCCTGATGGAAAGTGCAGATAAACAATTACTAGGTCAGGTTGCCGCTAAAATCAGAGGTTTCCGTAAGCCTGAGCCATACAAAGGAAAAGGTATCAAGTTTGCCGGCGAACAGTTAAGAAGAAAAGCAGGTAAGTCAGCATCTAAAAAATAAGTAAGACAATGAGCAATTCAAAGATAAAGAGAAGATTGAAAATCAAACGCAGAGTAGCAGGTGCTATTCAGGTAAGTGCAGACCGTCCAAGACTGGTAGTTTTCCGCAGCAATTCGGAGATCTATGCTCAGATCGTGGATGTAACTAACAAAACCATCTGCGCATCTTCAAGCCTTGAAAAAGATATCACTGGTTCTAAAGATACGATGACTGTTAAAGCTAGTATCGTAGGTAAAAGAATCGCTGAAAAAGCTAAATCAATGGGTATTGAGAAAGTGGTTTTCGACAGAAACGGTTTCCTGTATCACGGTAGAATTAAATCTCTGGCCGAAGGTGCAAGAGAAGGAGGCTTAGTATTTTAATTTAAGAAGATAATAACATGTCAAATAGCAATATAAAACGCGTAAGACAATCAGAATTGGAACTGAAAGAAAAAGTGGTTGCCGTAAATCGTGTGGCCAAAGTTACTAAAGGTGGCCGTACTTTCACTTTCACTGCGATCGTAGTAGTAGGTGACGGTAATGGTATCGTTGGTAATGGTTTAGGAAAAGCCGGTGAGGTAACCGACGCTATCCAGAAAGCCATCGAAGACGCAAAGAAAAACTTAATCAAAGTGCCTATTCTGCACGGTACCGTACCACACGAACAACTTGGTAAATTTGGTGGCGGTAATGTTTTCATCAAACCAGCTTCTCACGGTACAGGCGTTATTGCCGGTGGTGCGATGCGTGCGGTTCTTGAAAGCGCAGGTGTTCACGACGTACTGGCTAAATCTAAAGGTTCTTCTAACCCGCACAACGTGGTTAAAGCAACTTTGGATGCTTTGTCAAAATTAAGAGATCCTTACACCATCTCTAAAACAAGAAACATTAACTTAAAGCAAGTATTTAACGGATAATATTATGTCAAGAATCAGAGTTACTAAAGTACGCAGTACTATTGGCCAGGCCGAGAGAGTAGAGAAGAACATGGAGGCATTAGGACTGACAAAAATAAACAGCACTAACGAGCTGAATGTTACTCCTCAGATTGAGGGCATACTTAGAAAAGTTAAACACCTTATCAAAATCGAAAATATTTAAAATGGATTTAAGTACATTAAAACCTGCAGAAGGTTCAACTAAGAACGGTAAACGTATAGGTAGAGGTCAGGGTTCCGGTAGAGGCGGTACCTCTACAAAAGGTCATAAAGGTGCTCAGAGTCGTAGTGGATATTCCCGTAAAAAGGGTTTTGAAGGTGGTCAGATGCCATTACAAAGACGTATCCCTAAAGGTGGTTTCAAAAACATTAACCGTGTTGAGCTTGCAAGCATCAACCTTGATGTTTTACAGAGACTTGCCGAAACTAAAGGCTTAACTGTAATCAACCACGAAACTATGGTGGCTAACCACCTTGTTGGTAAAAGAGAATATTATAAAATATTGGGTCGCGGTGTTCTGACTGCAAAATTAGAAGTTTCTGCACACGGTTTCTCTGAAACAGCTAAAAAAGCTATTGAAGAAAAAGGTGGTTCAACAACCCTTATTACTATTTACTAGGCATGAAGAAAATTGTCCAAAAATTAAAGGAAATCTGGAGTATTGAGGATCTCAGAGTGAAAATCAAAAACACTCTGTTGTTCTTGTTGGTTTACCGTATCGGTACTTTCATCATTCTACCAGGTATTGACGGCAATGTACTAATGGGTGCATTGAAAAGCCAAACCGATGGTATCCTTGGATTGGTCAATATTTTCGCAGGTGGTGCATTCGGAAGAGGTGCCATCTTTGCTCTGGGTATTATGCCTTATATCTCTGCTTCCATCGTTATTCAATTATTAACGATTGCAGTTCCCGCTTTCCAGCGTCTGCAAAAAGAAGGAGAGGACGGAAGAAGAAAAATCAATCAGTATACCAGAGTTCTTACCATCGCAATCACTGCGGTTCAGGCTGTGGCTTACTTATACAACATCACTGCTAAAAGCGACAACTTCGCAGCATTGTTGTTCAAAACCAATCCAGCGATGATGTCTGAATCATTCTTTATGATCATCAACGTTTGTATGCTGGTGGCTGGTACCATGTTCACCATGTGGTTGGGCGAGCGTATCACCGATAAAGGTTTAGGTAATGGTATTTCACTTATCATCATGGTAGGTATCATCGACCGTTTACCTGAAGCACTTGGTTTCGAATTAGATCAGAGAATTTCTAAAGGTGGTTTACCATTGTTCATTGTCGAAATTATATTCTGGCTGGTCGTGATCGTCTCAACCATCCTCTTAATTCAGGGTGTTAGAAAGATCACAGTTAACTACGCTAAGAGAGTTGAAGGCAACAGAATGCTAGGTGGTGCACGTCAGTACATTCCTTTAAAGGTGAATGCAGCTGGTGTAATGCCAATCATTTTCGCTCAGGCGATCATGTTTATCCCGCCAACACTGGCTCAGAGTTTAGACACTCAAAGTTCTTTCTTAAGAGCATTAAGTGATTACGGATCTCTGGCTTACAATAGTGTGTTTGCAATCTTAATTATTGCCTTCACCTATTTCTACACTGCTATCACTGTGAATCCAAATCAGATGGCAGAAGAAATGAAAAAGAGTGGTGGTTTCATCCCGGGCATTAAGCCAGGTAGAGCTACCAGCGAGTATATTGATGAAGTGATGTCAAGAATCACCTTCCCTGGCTCTTTGTTCCTTGCGTTTGTGGCAATCCTGCCATCGATTGCGATGTTGTTCGGAGTAAGTCAGGCATTTGCTCAGTTCTTCGGAGGTACCTCACTATTAATCATGGTGGGTGTGGTTCTCGATACACTGCAGCAGATAGAAAGCCACTTGTTAATGCGTCACTATGACGGCTTAATGAAATCAGGCAGAATAAAAGGGCGTACAGGAATGACAGCACAATCAATTTGATAAATTAAAAAAATAGTATTAAATTTGCACCCCTTCAAAAAATGGCCAAACAGGATTCGATAAAACAAGACGGTACGATAGTGGAAGCATTGTCAAATGCAATGTTCCGCGTACAGTTGGCCAATGGTCATGAGATAATTGCGACCATATCGGGGAAAATGAGAATGAAATATATCAGAGTTTTACCGGGTGATAAAGTTCAGGTGGAGATGAGTCCTTATGATCTTTCTAGAGGTAGAATTTCGTATAGATACAAATAAATAGGAATATGAAAGTAAGAACTTCAGTAAAAAAACGCAGTGCCGACTGCAAGCTGGTAAAACGCAAAGGAAAACTTTTTGTAATTAACAAGAAGAACCCAAAATTTAAACAAAGACAAGGATAATTTTTTAACATGGCAAGAATAGCTGGTATAGATTTACCCAAAAACAAAAGAGGTATCATAGGTTTAACCTATGTATACGGTATCGGTTCAGGCAGAGCAGAAATGATTCTGAATGAAGCCAAAATCAGTCACGATAAAAAAGTGGGCGAATGGAATGATGATGAGCTTGCAGCCATCAGA
>JAIXYV010000075.1 GCA_027490055.1 Bacteroidota bacterium
GTCCGTTAGTTACTTTACGGTACGGCGTTTCGATGAAACCCATTCCGTTTACTTTCGCATAAACACCTAAAGATGAAATCAATCCAATGTTTGGTCCCTCAGGAGTTTCAATTGGACATAATCTACCGTAGTGTGTATAGTGAACGTCACGCACCTCGAAACCGGCTCTTTCTCTTGAGAGACCACCAGGACCAAGGGCAGACATTCTTCTTTTGTGAGTGATTTCAGCCAATGGATTTGTTTGGTCCATGAACTGAGATAACTGGTTAGTACCGAAGAATGAGTTGATAACCGAAGAAAGAGAACGAGCATTGATCAGATCAGTTGGGGTAAATACCTCATTATCTCTGATGTTCATTTTCTCACGGATAGTTCTGGCCATACGGGCAAGACCAACACCGAACTGAGCATATAATTGCTCACCAACGGTTCTTACACGTCTGTTACTTAAGTGGTCAATATCGTCCACTTCAGAACGGCTATTACTTAATTCGATAAGGTAAGTGATGATTTTAATGATATCCTCATTTGTCAACACCTTTACTTCCATACCGGTAGTAAGATTCAGCTTTTTGTTAATTCTGTAACGACCAACTTCACCTAAATCGTAACGTTTATCGGAGAAAAACAATCTTTCGATGATACCACGGGCGGTTTCTTCATCGGGCGGATCAGTATTTCTTAATTGGCGATAGATATGTTCAACCGCTTCTTTACCGTTATTAGAAGTATCTTTCTGGAGGGTATTGTAGATGATAGTGAAATCATTTTTACCTTCTTCTTCTTTGTTTAGGATAATTGATTTTACGCCAGCTTCAACGATTTCGTCGATGTGCATAGCTTCAAGGATGGTATCACGTTCGATAATAACTTCGTTACGTTCGATAGATACAACCTCACCGGTATCTTCGTCAACGAAGTCTTCTACCCAGGTGCGAAGCACTCTTGCAGAAAGTTTTCTACCGATGTATTTTTTAAGACCTGTCTTAGAAACTTTCACTTCTTCAGCAAGACCAAAGATATTCAGGATATCTTTATCTGATTCGAAGCCGATGGCTCTTAACAGGGTTGTAACCGGGAATTTCTTCTTACGGTCGATATAAGCATACATAACGTTATTAACGTCAGTTGCGAATTCAATCCATGATCCTTTGAAAGGGATAACACGGGCTGAATACAATTTAGTTCCGTTGGTGTGGTATGACTGACCGAAGAACACCCCTGGAGATCTGTGCAATTGAGAAACAATAACACGTTCTGCACCATTGATAACGAATGTACCGCTTGGTGTCATGTAAGGGATAGTTCCTAAGTAAACGTCCTGCACGATGGTTTCGAAATCTTCGTGTTCAGGGTCGTTACAAGACAGTTTAAGTTTAGCTTTCAGAGGAACAGAGTAGGTTAATCCTCTTTCTATGCATTCTTGAATTGAATACCTTGGTGGGTCAACAAAATAATCAAGGAATTCGAGGTTAAAAATGTTTCTGGTATCGTTTATTGGGAAATTTTCTTGAAAAACCTTGAAGAGGCCTTCATCCTTTCGTTTATCAACGTGAGTTTCCAGTTGGAAGAACTCTTTAAAGGATTGCAATTGCACGTCAAGGAAATCCGGGTAATCAATTACTTTATCGATTGATGCGAAATTGATTCTTTTTGGTTGTTTTACTTTTGTTGCCAATTTTGTAAAAAATTAAATTTAATGGGGTAAACCGAGAGGTGTTTTTTATAAAAAACAAAAAACACCAATAGACCCATCGGTTAAAGTGGGTCTATTGGATAAATGTGGAGTTAGTTATTGAATTACTTGATTTCAACTTCTGCTCCGGTTTCTGTAAGTTTGGCTTTCAATGCTTCAGCTTCATCTTTAGCAATGTTTTCCTTTACAGGTTTTGGAGCGCCGTCTACTAGATCTTTAGCTTCTTTCAAGCCAAGACCGGTCAAATCTTTAACGACTTTAACTACGTTCAATTTGTTTGGACCTGCATTTTTCAGGATAACAGTGAACTCAGTTTGAGCAGCAGCAGCTTCACCAGCGCCACCGGCAGCAGGAGCAGCTACTACAGCTGCAGCAGCAGCTGGTTCAATACCATATTCGTCTTTTAAAATTTGAGCTAATTCGTTTACTTCTTTAACAGTAAGATTAACTAGTTGTTCAGCAAATGCTTTTAAGTCTGCCATTTTTTCTTAATTTTTTAATTGTTTAATTGTTTTTTTCTGATAATGTTTTTACGATGCCGGCAATTTTGCCACCACCACTTTGCAATGCGGAAATCACATTGCGAGCTGGAGATTGTAATAATCCCACGATTTCTCCTACTAAGTCTTCTTTCGATTTGAGAGTGCTTAGAGCGGTTAATTGGTCATCGCCGATAAAGATAGCTGAATCAATGTAAGCACCTTTAAGCGCAGGCTTAGTGCCTTTTTTCCTGAATTTCAGGATCGCTTGAGCTGGAGCTTTAGCATTGTCGCTAAACAATAGAGCAGATGTACCTTTCAGGGCGCCTTCCAACTCTCCGAAGTCTTTTCCGGAGTTACGCATAGCCTTTAATATTAATGTATTTTTGGCTACCAGCATTTCAATGCCGTTTGTGAATAATTCGCGTCTGAATAAATTTGTATTAATACCACTGATACTTGATGTATCGGCAATATACAAATTGTTGGCAGACTGAAGTTTTTCAGTTAAAGCGACAATTGCTGCGTTTTTTTCTTCTCTGTTCATTTAATTTGATTAAATTCCTGGGATTGATTTGATGTCAATGCAGATACCCGGACTCATGGTAGAACTTAAGTAAACACTTTTAAAGTACGTTCCTTTGGAAGCGGAAGGCTTTAATTTGCTTAGAGTTTGCATGATTTCCACTGCATTTTCCGCGATTTGTTGAGGCTGGAAGCTGACCTTACCGATTGAAGTATGGATGATACCAGTTTTGTCAACTTTGAAGTCGATTTTACCAGCTTTTACTTCAGTTACGGCTTTTGCCACATCAGGAGTAACAGTTCCTGACTTTGGATTTGGCATTAAGTTGCGGGGACCTAATATTTTACCTAATTTACCCAATTTTGCCATTACAGCAGGCATGGTAATTATGATGTCGATGTCTAACCAACCGTTTGCAATTTTGTCGATATAATCGTCAAGACCTACGTGGTCTGCTCCGGCTGCTTTTGCTTCTGCTTCTTTATCTGGTGTGCAAAGTACTAATACACGAACGGTTTTACCGGTACCGTGTGGAAGTGTTGCAACGCCTCTTACCATTTGATTAGCTTGCTTAGGGTCAACACCAAGACGAACGTCGATGTCTACTGAAGAATCAAATTTAGTGAAGGTGATATCTTTTAAAAGTTTAGATGCTTCATCTAAAGAGTAAACTTTAGCGCTATCTATTTTCTCGTTAACTTTTTTTCTGTTCTTTGTAAGTGCCATTGTTTAATCTATTAAAAAGGTTTGTCTCCTGCTACTGTGATTCCCATACTTCTCGCTGTACCAGCTACCATGTTCATAGCAGATTCTACTTTGAAGCAGTTAAGATCCGGCATTTTGTCTTCTGCAATCTTTCTTACTTGATCCCAGGTTAACTCAGCCACTTTCTTTCTGTTTGGTTCAGCAGAACCTTTAGCGGCTTTAGTAGCCTCAAGGATCTGTGTAGCCACAGGTGGAGTTTTGATGATGAATTCAAACGATTTGTCTGTGTAAACAGTCAGAACCACTGGCAATACTTTGCCCATTCTGTCTTGAGTACGTGCATTGAATTGTTTGCAGAATTCCATGATGTTTACACCTTTTGAGCCCAGAGCAGGTCCAATGGGAGGTGCGGGATTTGCTGATCCGCCTTTTACTTGTAATTTTACGTATCCTGTTATTTCTTTTGCCATATATAGCTATTTTATTCTTTTTCTACTTGGTTATAATTCAGTTCAAGCGGTGTTCTTCTTCCGAAGATCTTCACCATCACCTTTAATTTCTTTTTCTCGTCATTCACTTCTTCGATAATACCGCTGAAACCAGAGAACGGACCATCGGTAACCTTAATTGGTTCACCAACAATGAATGGTTCTGTGGTATCAGTATCCATTGCACCGTTTTCGTCTGCGTTACCCAGAATTCTGTTTACCTCTGCTTGTCTTAGTGGAACAGGATTATCTTTAGATCCCAGGAAGCCAACCACACCATTAATACCTTTAATAGTTGCAGCTACTTCACCATGAAATTTAGCCTGAATGAGGATATAGCCAGGAAAGTAATTTCTTTCCTTAGCGATTTTCTTGCCATTTTTGATTGTGTAAACCTTCTCCATAGGAATTAGAATCTGAGGCACATAATCAGTCAGTTTAGCTTTAATAAGCTCACTTTCCAAATTAGCCTTTACTTTCTTTTCCTGACCAGAGACTGCTCTAACCACGTACCATTGCAAGTCTAAAACTTCCATTGTCATTATTTGAACATACTATAAAAAAAATCCAACCCGGTTCCTAATGATATATCAAGAACCCATACCAATCCGGCGAACACGACAGAAGACACCAAAACGATAATGGCGCTTTCACGGAGTTCGTCCCATGTAGGCCAAGTCACTTTGTTAAGTAACTCGTCAACTGACTGGTTCCACATGTTTTTAATTTTTTCCATTTTACTGTTATTCTTTGGCACGAGAGGAGAGATTCGAACTCCCATCAAAGGTTTTGGAGACCTCTATTCTACCCTTGAACTACTCTCGTTTAAAAACGTTAGTCACCCATACTTAATCAGCAAGGGTGACTAACGATATTAATTGTTAATTGATTAGTCTAAAATTTCAGTTACCTGACCAGCACCAATTGTTCTACCACCCTCACGGATAGCGAAACGTAATGATTTTTCCATTGCGATTGGAGCGATCAATTGAACTGTTACAGTGATGTTATCACCAGGCATACACATTTCAACACCTTCTGGAAGAGTTACTTCACCGGTGATGTCAGTGGTACGGAAATAGAACTGTGGTCTGTATTTGTTGAAGAATGGTGTATGACGACCACCTTCTTCTTTGCTCAATACGTAAACTTCAGCTTTGAATTTAGCGTGTGGAGTTACAGAACCTGCTTTACAGATAACCATACCTCTTTTGATTTGTTCTTTGTCGATACCACGAAGCAATAAACCAGCGTTGTCACCAGCTTCACCTCTATCTAACAATTTACGGAACATTTCAACACCAGTGATGGTTGAAGTCATTTTCTCGTCACCTAAACCGATGATTTCTACAGGATCACCAACGTTGATGATACCTCTTTCGATACGACCTGTAGCAACTGTACCACGACCAGTGATTGAGAACACGTCTTCTACTGGCATTAGGAACGGCTGGTCAACCAGACGTGGAGGAATTGGAATCCAGGTATCTACTGCATTCATTAATTCCATGATTTTATCAACCCATTTAGCATCACCGTTTAATCCACCTAAAGCAGATCCTCTGATGATTGGGGTATTGTCACCGTCGAAGCTATAGAAGCTCAACAATTCACGTACTTCCATTTCAACTAGGTCTAACAACTCAGCGTCGTCAACCATGTCACATTTATTCATGAAAACTACAAGACGTGGAACACCAACCTGACGAGCAAGTAGGATGTGCTCACGAGTTTGTGGCATCGGACCGTCAGTAGCAGCTACAACAAGGATAGCACCGTCCATCTGAGCAGCACCAGTAACCATGTTCTTAACATAGTCAGCGTGACCTGGACAGTCTACGTGTGCGTAGTGTCTTGTTTCTGTTTGGTATTCTACGTGAGCGGTATTGATTGTGATACCTCTTTCTTTTTCTTCAGGAGCAGAGTCGATTGAGTCGAATGACTTTTGTTCAGCCAAACCTTTAGAAGCTAAAACTGATGTGATAGCCGCAGTTAAAGTAGTTTTACCGTGGTCAACGTGACCAATGGTGCCTATGTTAACGTGGGCTTTGGAGCGGTCAAATGTTTCTTTTGCCATGATTTAATTTGATTTTTTATTGTTATTGTTTAATTTCTTAATTTATTGCTTCTAAGAGCCATTGAAGGGATTTGAACCCTTGACCTCTTCCTTACCAAGGAAGTGCTCTACCCCTGAGCTACAACGGCTAGTTTTTTTTTACCAGTCGCCGTGCGCAAGATTGTCACTTCTTTCGGAATGAGATCAGCTTCCAATCACACACAACGGACAGTTGCATCAAGAGCGGGAGACGAGGCTCGAACCCGCGACCTACAGCTTGGAAGGCTGTCGCTCTACCAACTGAGCTACTCCCGCGAATAAAGCACAAACTATCTTTCGATAATTCGTCCTCCATCTTTGACGACTTTGGGTGGGAAGTGGTGGATTCGAACCACCGAAGCCGAAGCAACAGATTTACAGTCTGTCCCATTTAGCCACTCTGGAAACTTCCCTTTTGTCCAATTTTGAGCCACTTGTCGGGATCGAACCAACGACCTACTGATTACAAATCAGTTGCTCTACCAGCTGAGCTAAAGTGGCTTGTTAAAGAACGGTCTTTTTACTTAGTCATCTTTTGATTTCTGTAAAAAGGACTGCAAAAAAAGACTTTTTATTTGACATTTCAAAGCGTTTCTTCAAAAATATTTCATGAAAAAGCCTTCGTTTTTACCGAAGGCTTTGTTCATTGTCCTTTTTTGTGGAATTTTATCGAAGCAAATTTTATTGTAAAACTTGCCTAAACCGGCGTCATTACATAGAGGCGCTGGCCATTTTCTCTTTGTATTTAATTAACTGTGACTTTAATGCATCTTCCGCTTTGTCTAATGCATTCTCGAATGTTCTGTCGTGTTCCTCTACAAATAATGTCGTATTTGAGACATTCAATTTGATCTCGAGTATCTTGTTTACCTTGTCGTCCGACTTCTGAACCTTTAAATAAACGTTCGCATCAATAATTTTGTCATAATAGTGCTCTAATTTTTTAAGTTTCTGTACAATCAAATCCAATAATTTTTTATCAGCTTTGAAATTGGTGTTTTGAAATTGAATTTCCATAAATAAATTTTTAAGTTTGGTTTAGTGTTTCCCTTTTGGATGCGCCTGCTGGTGAATCTTCTTTAAACGTTCGACACTGTTGTGTGTGTACACCTGAGTGGCGGATAGGTTAGCGTGACCGAGCAATTCTTTTATTGCATTGAGGTCGCCGCCATTATTTAGTAGATGCGTGGCAAAGGTATGTCGTAATACATGGGGACTTTTTTTCTTCAGTGTGGTATGTTCAGATAATAACTGCTTCACACTTCTGTAAACGAAATTAGGATATAATTTCTTGCCTTCAGAGGTATTAAAAACATAGGGACTTGCCGGGTGGTCGTTAGCGCGCGCCGAAAGAACGGCTTTTAACTCACCAGTAATTGGAATAATTCTTTCTTTATTTCTTTTGCCAAGAACCTTAACGGTTTCCTGTGACATGTCGATATGTCGCTTCTCAAGATGTATCAATTCGCTCAACCTCATGCCTGTGTGATACAAAGTTAACAAAATATCATTGGCAATACCATGATTAATTTCATTTTTTTCGTCGCTTTTTTCATCGACAAAAGATTCAACAATCTCGGTCATTTTAGACTCATCGATAAAAACCGGTAGTTTTTTAGACGTTTTAGGAGAAGTCACCTTAAGCATAGGATCTTTATCCACCAGTCTGTGCTTTAAGAGATACTTATAATAGGTCTTTAATGACGATATTTTCCTGTTGACGCTTCGTGCATCCATGCCACTGGCCATTAATTCGGAGAGCCATGACTTAATAAGAAGATGTGTTACCTCTGCAGGCGCCTTAGTGTCAAATTTGTCGCTGAGATAGTTTAACAAGCTGATGATATCGCTTGTATAGGCCTTCACCGTGTGTGGTGACACCTTTTTTTCTGAAGTCAGATAGACCTCAAACCTTGGCACAAAAAAAACGTCCGACAATTTCATTATCGGACGCTAATTTAATATTTTTATATGATTAGTTGCTCATTTGATTTTGAACAAAAGATCTGTAAGCAGCTCTTCTGATTTCCATTCTTCTGGTCACTGATGGTTTTTCAAAGGCTTGTCTGCTTCTTAATTCTTTCATTACACCGATCTTTTCGTACTTCTTTTTGTACTTTTTAAGAGCTTTGTCTAAATTTTCGTTGTCTTTTACGTTGATATAAATCATTCTGTTACTTTAAAATTGGGATGCAAATATAATTAAAAATTGATTTAATGCAAAATTATTTCAGAATTGCACGAGAAATTACAAGCTTTTGTATTTCAGAGGTACCCTCACCTATTGTACACAGCTTACTGTCTCTATAAAACTTCTCTACCGGGAAGTCTTTCGTATAGCCATAACCACCGAAAATCTGTATGGCTTCAGTAGACACTCTTACGCAAGTTTCGCTGGCATAATATTTAGCCATAGCGGATACTTTCGTCACAGGCTGGTGATTATTTTTAAGGTGACAAGCTTCGGCAATTAGCAATTCAGACGCTTCTATTTGAGTCGCCATGTCTGCAAGTTTAAATCCGATAGCCTGAAAATTAGCGATTGGCTGACCGAATTGTTCTCTTTCCTGAGCGTATTTTAAAGAGGCATCGTAGGCACCTTTTGCGATTCCGAGTGAAAGTGCAGCGATTGAAATTCTTCCACCGTCAAGAATTTTCATTGCCTGAATAAAACCATCACCGATATTGCCAAGGATATTACTTTCAGGCACTCTGCATTCTTCAAAAACCATTTCAGCGGTTTCACTTGCACGCATACCTAATTTATTTTCTTTTTTACCAGCTTTAAAACCTGGAGTACCTCTTTCAACCACAAATGCGGTGATGCCGTGTGAATCCAGAAGATCGCCGGTTCTTGCAAGCACTACAGCTACATTACCAGTGATACCATGGGTAATCCAGTTTTTTGCGCCGTTAAGCACCCAGTGATCACCGTCTTTTCTGGCAGTCACTTTCATTCTTAATGCATCGCTACCTGTGTTCGCTTCTGTTAGTCCCCATGCCCCTATCCATTCACCTGAAGCCAGTTTAGGCAACCACTTTTTCTTTTGTTCTTCGTTACCAAAGCTAAGAATATGGCCTGTACAAAGGCTATTATGAGCAGCCAGACTCAATCCAATGCTACCGCAAACTCTTGCAGTTTCTACGATGGCGTCTACATATTCATAATATCCAAGTCCGGATCCACCATATTCTTCAGGAACAAGAATTCCCATTAAACCGAGTTTTCCCATTTCGTGAAATAGTTCTACAGGAAAGGTTTGAGCTTCGTCCCATAACATGACATTTGGACGGATGTTTTTTTCGGCAAAGTCTTTGACCATTTGCCTGATCATTGATTGGCTTTCAGAGTTAGTGAAATTCATAAAGTTGGCAAAAATATAAAAGAAAAGCTCAAGAAAAAACACTTCAATTTACTTTCTGTCGGCATTTTGTATTTTTTAACGATTATTTAACCAAAAACTGACATTACTCGTATACCAAATAGGGTTTAATTCTTTTTAATTTATCGGAATCCGCTCCAACTAAGTTCAACAAGTCACTAAATGATGAGAATTTACCATGTTGAATGCGATAATTTATTAAAATACCAGCCAGTTTATAACCGCAATACGGATGTTTTGAGAGTTCATCTTTAGAACAAAGATTGATGTTTAATTTCTTAACATCGTTTTCAGAAACTAAAATCTTCTCCTTTACAAGATCTATAGTTTCCTTTTTCAGGCCCCAAACCTCCTCAAGTTGTTGAATAGAGACAAATCCTCCCAATAACTGACGATAAGCGATGATTCTTTGAGCCAGTTTTGAGCCTATACCAGGCAATCCAATTAATAAAGAAGTATCAGCAGTATTGAGATTGACGAGTTTAATAACTCTATCTTTATTGGTCCACTCAGTTTTTATTTTGGGTAATTCCTTTACACATTCCTCTGGCAAATCAATATAAACACTTAATCGGTTATAGAGTTTCTGGCTGAAACCATAGACCTTTAGAAGTTGCGATTTACATTGAAATGGCGCCACTTTGCTGCGGTAATTAAGCAGTCTTTCTGCAACATTTGGGTAGACACCCATGGATATTAATTGATCTGCAGAAACGGTATTAGGATTGAAATGGAATAGATGAAACTTCTTCTTTAAAAACGTATCAGAACTATCAAATCTTTTAGCCTTAGGGATATCTGACTTCAATTTAGATAGACTATCTGAAAGTCTGTAAAGATTAGTAAAATCTGATTTATACGATAGATATTTAGACTGAAAAAAACGAGGCAGTAGTAAAACAACAAGCATTATACAAAGCAAAAGGAGAAAAGCGTGGCTTTCTCCTTTTGTAAAATTAAAATATGATTTAATAACTCTTTTAAACAGATTCATAATATCCAGCTTTAAATCAAAGCTAGATAAATAAATTCATTTAAAGAGCAGCGTTAACGAGTTTCTCGTGGTTGTATTTACCAGTTGCCAGGTTATGTTTGATTTCTTTGAACGCATTAATTGTTCTTTCAACATCGGCAAGGGTATGCACAGCAGTAGGGATTAGACGCAGGATGATTAAACCTTTAGGAATAACCGGATAAACAACGATAGAGCAGAAAATATCAAAGTTCTCTCTCAGATCGTAGGTCAGGTGCGTAGATTCAGCCACTGTACCATTTAACACTACTGGCGTTACAGGCGTAGAAGTAGTACCGATATTAAATCCAGCTTCTTTCAAACCATTTTGCAAGGCATTAACGATTTTCCAAAGATTATCTTTCAGTTCAGGTTGAGTTCTGATAAGATCCAGACGTTTCAGAGCACCAACTACTAGAGGCATTGGAAGAGATTTAGCATAGATTTGAGAACGCAGGTTATATCTTAAGTAATTCAGGATAGCTTTTGGTCCGGCCACGAAAGCACCGATACTAGCCATAGATTTAGCGAAAGTTGAGAAGTGCAGATCAACGCCATCAATAACACCTTGTTCTTCGGCGGTACCGCTACCGGTTTTACCCATGGTACCGAAACCGTGAGCATCATCTACGAACAATCTGAAATTGTATTTAGATTTTAAAGCAACAACACCTCTAAGATCACCTTGATTACCACTCATACCAAACACACCTTCAGTGATCACAAAAATACCACCGCCAGATTTTTCAGTTAATCTCTGAGCGCGTTGTAGTTGTTTTTCGAGACTTTCCATATCGTTGTGTTTGTATTGGAAACGGTGACCTTGGTGAAGGCGCACACCATCTACGATACAGGCATGAGATTCGGCGTCATAAACGATAACGTCATGGCGATCAACCATGGCATCGATGATAGAAACAACCCCCTGATAACCGAAGTTAAGGAGAATCGCATCTTCTTTACCGCAGAAAGCAGCAAGTTCTCTTTCAAGTTGTTCGTGAGGATTAGAGTTACCGCTCATCATACGAGCACCCATAGGGTAACCCAGACCGTATTTAGCAGCGGCATCAGCATCTGCTTTTCTCACTTCAGGGTGGTTAGCTAAACCCAGGTAGTTATTTAAACTCCAGTTAAGTTTTTCTTTACCATTAAATATCATTGTTGGTCCGATTTCACCTTCCAGTTTAGGAAAGGTAAAGTAACCGTGAGCTTCATTAATGTGAGCGCCCAATGGACCCATGTTTCTTACTACTTTTTCAAAAATGTCTGACATAAAATTAATTACAAATGATTAATAGGTTAATTGATGGTACAAAAATAGGGATTTATTTTTTATTTGAAACAAAAAAAGCCCCCGTTTCCGGAGGCTCTCTTTTAATTTTAAGTTCTTATTTAAGACTGTTAATGTGAACAGCCAAACTAGATTTAAGGTTTGAAGCCTTATTCTTGTGTATTACATTACGTTTGGCAAGTTTGTCCAGCATTGAAGCAGTTTCTACGAATAACGCAACCGCAGCTGTTTTATCTGTAGTCTCACGAAGTTTTCTAACCAAATTACGAGTAGTCTTGTGCTGGTAACGGTTTCTTTCGTTCTTTACTTCAGTTTGTCTGATTCTCTTGATTGATGATTTATGGTTTGCCATTTCTATTTAAGGACTGCAAAGGTAACAAAATCTGAATTAAATCCAAATAATATTTGAAAAATATGTGAATATCGTTCATTTACTTTTATTTTTGAACCGTTTTGAAGGTATTAATTATTGGCAGCAGGGTTCCATTTCCACTTCGTGACGGCGGCGCTATTGCGACGTACAACTTGCTGAAGGGACTTTCAGAGCAAGGTCTATCGGTAGATTTCGTCTGTTTAAATACCTCTAAACATTTTATTGAAGAAAGCATCTTTCAGAAGGAATTTTCTTTTTTAAATCACGTAGAAACATTTTTTATCAATACTGACATAAAAGCTATTAAAGCCTTTAAGAACCTGTTTCAGACCAGTTCTTACAATGTCGATCGTTTTACGGATAGTCGATTTACTAAGCAGATTCAGGCTTTGTGCAACAGGAATCAGTATGATATTATTCATTTCGAAGGACTGTTTGTTGCTCAATATTTGCCATTAATCAATACTCCGGCCATCAAAATATTGCGACAGCACAATATTGAATTTAAAATCTGGCAAACATTGGCCAGCACTAAAAAAGGACTTAAGCGCCGTTATATTCAGTTGTTAGCAGATAGACTTGAGCAGTTTGAAAAAACTATCACACCCGAATTTGACGCTTTGGTTAGCATTACTGAAGCTGACCGCATAGACAGTATACGCGAGCTGAAATTCCCCAAAATAAGTGCCACTATACCAGCTGGCATTGCATTCGCGAAACCTGTTTCAAACACTGTAAACCCCTCCTATTTATATCATATTGGCTCAATGGAATGGATGCCTAATATGGAAGCCATGGAGTGGTTCAACAACGACATATGGCCTATTATTGAAAAACAGAGCAGCACAGCCGAGTTTTTTATGGCAGGCAAACACATGCCAGAGCGCTATAAACAATGGGCGACGAGCCGATTTCATGTTGATGGAGAAGTGGAGAGTCTTGAGCAATTCAGTGCCGATAAAGCCATTTTAACTGTACCATTGCGAAGTGGCAGTGGCATAAGGATTAAAACTATAGAAGCTATGATGTCTGGCAAAGCAGTTGTAACGACAGCGCAGGGTGCACAAGGACTGGATATA
>JAIXYV010000039.1 GCA_027490055.1 Bacteroidota bacterium
ATGTAATTATAACATTCAGTTATTAATTTTTCAGGAACTTAGAGCTGATAACGTTGTTGTCTGCTTTTACTTCAATGATGTAAAGACCAGCATTGAAATCCTGGATATCGATTGTTTGAAGATTACCTGAAGTAGCTTCAAATACTTTCTGACCGTTGGCATTGTAGATAGTAACACTCATTTCAGAAACACCTGGCAATTCAACATTAATGAAGTTGTTGGCTGGCATTGGGAAAATACTGATCTGAGAAGTTACTGCGTTGGTGAAGTTAACCGGAGCGATAGCGCTATAAGTAAAATCACCGTTGATATCATTTTGTTGTAGTCTGTAGTACTGCATACCCAATACTGGGTTAGCATCTACGAAGTTGTAGTTTGTTAAAGCTTCGGTGTTACCTGCACCTTTAACGGTACCGATTACTGACCAGTTTTTACCATCTAAAGATTTTTCAACGTTAAAGTAGTCGTTGTTGATTTCTGAAGTAGTTGTCCATTTAACATTAATATTAGCAGCTACCGCAGAAGCAGAGAAGTCTAATAATTTAACTGGAAGTGGATTCACGTTAGTAGTAGAACCAAAAGTGAAAGGACTGAAGCTTGTTACGTTAGCTAAAGATACTAATGAACCGCTTGCAGCAGTCGTAGATGATGTACTTGCTCTTCCTTCATCTGCCCATTGACTTCCATTCCATCTTGCTACTCTTAATAGAGATGCATTGGTAATTGAACCACTGCGACCAGTGTTATAACTCATTGTAACAGTTGCAGTTGTTGTAGCGGTACCTGATAGTGCACCTCTGTCTAAGATCCAATATTCTGCTTGAGACACTAAGTTTAAAGTATTGGCTTTTGAACCACCGGCATTAGGGTGTCTTGAAGAGAAATATTGAGCGATAAAAAAGTCACCGTTTCTTCTACTACCGTATGAAGAAATTTGAATTGGAGCATATACATTACCATTACCGATTGGGAAAGTGAAATCAGGCGTTGTATTAGTACTGCTGATTAGTTTAATGGCCGGACCAACAATGTGTTTAGCGTCAGTTGGAAATTCGCCAGTCTGGGCAGAAATGAAAGAATTGTATTGAAAAATAACGATATCTGATAAACTTGTAATTAGTTCACCACTTAAAAACTCTACCTCACCAACAACATTTATAACATTTGTCAATGTTTTAACACCTGTGAAATTAAGTCTAAATCTACCTACTTTGAAAGAATCACCTTCATTAGTCAGTGTTATGTTACCGAATGTATATCTATCCGCTACGCTTATATCATTATTGTTAAAGTTAAAGGAACCAGAAATTAACCCAAAGTCACCAGGAAATACAATATCTCCAGTACCGGTAATAGTAACAGCGCCGCCGTCAACAGTAAATGAGCCACCAGAAGTAGTACTGAATTTGTTATAGGCAAAAGTTGCAGTGCCGTCAATCAACAAATCTCCACCAGATGTATTCGATAGAGTCCCGGTACCACCAGTGAAAGTAGCGCCATTAGCTACAGTAAAATCAGCATTATTATTATCATTCAGTTCTATGTTACCAGAACCAGCCACAAATGTTCCATTATTTATGTCCATGGCCCCATTATTTACAGTGATAGTTCCTGAACTACCATTAAAAGTACCACCATTTAAAATGAATATTCCAGCAGTTATATTGTAAGATCCTTGTGTAAAGGTTCCTGTTTCTTGCGTAAAGGTACCAGAGAGTGATAGGTTACTAGAGCCATTCACGTAAGAACCACCGTTTAAAGTTAGATTGGCTAATGTTAAAGTTCCTGTACCTCTTGTAAAAGTACCACCGTTAACGTTTAGGGTTGTGATGGTCATGTTAGTAGAACTGTTGGTGAAAGAACCGGCTGCCATGTTGAAGGTTGTCACAGTTGCTCCACTTGTAAAAGTTAATGTTCCGCTATTATATGTTAAAGTAGGTAGTGAACGGTTCGATAAGTTAATTGTTCCGCCGCTAAGGTTAATAGTTGTAGCAGTTAAGTTTCCTGATCCTCTTGTAAAAGTACCACCATTAATAGTTATTGTGGTAGCTGAAATATTACTGTTTCCTGATGAACTTAGAGTACCACCGTTTAGAGTTATACTCAATAAAGAAACTGTGTTTGAACCTACAACTGGCCAACGATTGCTGGTAACTGAGGCTGGAATAATAACATCGTCACCTGCTGCTGGAGCGTTTCCACCTACCCAGTTTGCTCCTGTGGCAAAAACCGTGCTTGATGCACCAGACCATGTTATGGTAGCTGCGAATAAATTAGAGTTTGAAATGATGGCGATAACCATCAAAATCGAGATTCTGATTGAATTTTTCATTGTATTGTATATTTATGTATTTTGTCTGCACTTCTTAAGTATAATTACGTCTTAGGTATAAATACTTAGTAATTACAGCGGCAAAGATAGAGTGAATACTAATTCGAAAAACAAAGTCAGTCATTGATACCACTGCATCTGCGACTATTTTATACGCAAAAACTAATTTATCGCCTGAAACGACAATAATTTTATTTTTAGAACCTATTAATTTTACCCCAATTAGTAATAAAACACCCAAAAATGATCGATTAAGCGCTTAAAACAGGCAATTTTTAGTTCATTTTCTTTAAAAACGACCTAAAAAAACCATAGGTAATAATACTCAAAGAGGTCTGAAAATACAAAAAACTCTCAAAAAAAAGAGCGAACAACCGATGGCTGTCCGCTCAATTTACACAAATACACAAAATGTCCTCAGGTTAAATAACCTGGTGCATTCATATTAGTTTTTAATTAGTTTATTAGTCGTAGCAATTCCATTCTGAGTTACCTGAATAGAATAAATACCACTGGCCATATCATTCATGTTCACGTTTACAACAGAACCAGCAACGTTTTCGTAGCTAAGAACAGTCTGTCCAAGGCTATTAATGATTTTAACACTGGCGTTTTCGTCTTCGTTATCCAAAAGCATCACATTAACGATGTCTTTAGCCGGATTTGGAGAAATAGCCACCACTTCTACCAGTTCTTCGGTAAATCTGGCCGATGCAATATGCGAGTAGGTGAATTCGCCGTTAAGATCAAACTGCTTTAGGCGATAGTATTGCAAACCTAAAACAGGCGTTTGGTCTGTTAATTCATATTTAGATACTGAATTCGTGTTTTCAGCACCATCTACCCTACCCAATTCATTCCAAAGTTTGCCATCTAATGATTTTTCAACTATAAAGAAATCGTTGTTTAATTCGTTGGCAGTCGACCAGATTACTTTAACGCTACTGGCCAGAGGAAGGGCATTAAAATTAAGCAGGTGCACTGGCAGTGGGTTCAATGTTGTAGAAGAGCCAAGAGTAAAGGGACTAAAGTCGGTGATGGCAGCTGAACTTGTTACATTGCCATCGGAATTTGTTCCAGAAAAGCTTCCATTACCGTGATTTACCCATTGAGCGCCATTGAATCTGGCAACACGTAAATCTGTTTGCTGTGTAACACCACCACTGCGGGCAGCGTTGTAATACAAAGTAACATTGACATTACTTGAACCGGCGGTTCTATTGAGGATCCAGTATTCTTTTGTACTTACATTATTTAATCCTGAGCCCAAAGAAGATACATTTGAATAAGCCGAATTAAAGTATTGAGCGGTGAAAGCATCGCCTGTGTTACCTGGAGCAGCGATACCGATTGGCGCATAAATAGTGCCATCTCCTACAGGGAAAACGAAAGCATCGTCGCCACGCTTGGTAACCACACCGTTGATATGACTACTGTTTTTGGCACCAGTATGAGTGGCTCCATCGGCAAAGATCACTTCGCGATTTAAACCAGTACTGATAATACCACTGGTAAAAGACAGCGTGCCAGCTATCAGGATATTAAGGTTGTTGATATAGAAGGTACCGTTCTTATTAACGGTTAGTTTATTAATAATAGGTGTTTGGGTATTGCCAACAAAGTTTTGGAAGGCAGAACCATCAATAACAACAATTCCGGAACCAGCACCAAAGGTTACAACACTTGTGGTGTTATCTGTAGAAATATCACTTGAGAATGTATTATTACCATTATAGGCAGGCTCTAGCTGACCAGAGCTAGTTTCTCTGAAATTAATCTGACCATTGAAATCGTCGCCACTGGAATTTGCCATTCTTAAAAGGGCGTTGCTAGAGTTGATAATATTAACAGCACTGTTAAATGTATTACCACCTGCAAGAATATTGTCTGAGCCACCTGTTTTGTTAATAGTAAGCGGACCGGTAAAAGTGGCTCCGGCCATGGATTGAATATCGGTAACCAGAAGCGTTCCATCTGTAATGTTGCCACCTGTTAAGTATACATTCGTTGCTGTAAGTGTATTTCCATTGAGATCAAGGGTACCAGAAATCATTCTCAATTCGTTGATGGTTTTGTTTACCTGATAACCGATCTGACCAGTAGTATTAAGGGTTAGACGATTAAAATCAGGGGTACCATACACAGTGGTATTACCAGTAATCACAACCTGACCATTACCAGCTGCAAAGGTAACTGCACCTGTTGTACCGTTAGTTGAAATATCACCAGAGAAGGTGTTATTGCCATTATAAGCTGGTTCCATCTGACCAGAACTAGTTTCTTCGAAATGACAAATACCCTGAAAATCATCGGGCGAATTAGTAGCAAATCTCCATCTGCTATCGTCGTTATTAACGAAGGCGATCGGACCAACGAAGGTATTTCCACCATCTAAGTCGTTGTTACCACCACCATTTTTGTAAAAAATAAGCAGCCCTTCGAAACGAGCGTTAGACATTACGTAGTCGTTGGCATTAATGGTTCCGTCTTTAGTGGTACCACCCGTAAAACTTGCTGTACTAGCGACGGTGAGGGTTTTACCTGTTATATTAAATGACCCAGCGCTAACAGACAGAGAATTAATCGAAGTAGAAAAATAGAGTTCAGGTTGGTTAGAAGCTGAAGCATTGTTAATAACAACGTCATCAGAACTTCCTGGAACCACGTTTCCTGACCAATTAGAAGCAGTTCCCCAGTCAGCATTAGTGCCTCCTACCCATGTGCAAGTGACCGAATAGCCATTGAAAGCACTAAAAATAAAAGCCGTTAAAGCAATTAAATAGTTTGATTTTGTGTTCATATGTTTTGTGCATTTGATTTGCGGTTTAATAAATAAGTCGTCTCAGCAGACTTAGGTATATATACTTAGTTTTTAGCCCGACAAATTTAGGGGATGAGTGGACAATATACAACACTTTATTATTTAAAATGTGCAAAACACACATTAACACAATGTTAAAACTCTAAATATCAATTATATAAAATTAATTGTTTTACACATTTTACAATGGCGTTTTGTGCATAAAGCCCCCTTTATTTTTTTATAAGTTTAATAATAAGTAAAAAGTACTAGCTCGAAAAAATACTTATGGATTCAAGCGAAAAACAGTTCATTTTGAATAAAATATCACTTGGGTTTTATGAATTACAAGTGCACAACTATCTAAATATCAATAGATTGCAATTTAACATGAGTTTAAATGATTAAAAGAATTGTTTTGAATTTTAAATATTCGTCTTAAATTTGCAGCAGTGTTTTCATAGTTTTAGTTTTTAGAATGGGTTAAGCGGAAGCTTAGCCCTTTTCTATTTTTATCACTATTTGTTTAAGATTCAGTGATCCAGATTTTATAATGGATATCTTGTTTTGGATTGACAGATTGGATCAAGATATGGTTACCTTGCGGTCCGATATTTCTACAGATTATATTTAGTTTCTCTCTGGTATTAACTGGTCTTGAGTGATCAATTTTATCGGGTGCGTTACCCAGTCCCCATATAGCATTACCCCCTTCCACAGACACGCGTATTTCTCTGTCTCTATCGTATTTAATTGATGTTATTAGATGAACACTTCCATCAGAGATAAGGCCTTCAAAGCTTGCTTGAGTATTTAAGTCAAATGGCACAACCTTTCTGGCATTTTGGTATTTAAGATAAAGCTCTGGCATTGCATTTTCGAAAGCAGCCATTGCCATATCCAGTTTATCGGTAATAAACTCATTCAGGTCGGCATAGGCTTTCAGACTTTGCAGAGAAGCCTCCTTTCTCATTTCAATCGAATGCTTATTCATTGGATAATCGAGAGCACTTAAAGTTAATGCGCTAACAAAACTATCGATTTGTTTTTGTCTTAGTCCCTGTATTTTCAGACGAGGTTCGCAAATAATCATCAGGTCGTATAAGGCAGAGGCATAATCAATCAGATCTTCTTCATTAAGCACACTCAGTTCAATCATGTCTAGATCGGCAAAAGTATTGAGCTGTTCGATTGGTTTATATTTAAGCGTTTCTCTGAGCGTAACAATTGCGTCAGATATAACCAGACAATTATTCTGAAGTTCTTCTCTTTTCCTGGCGCGTTCTATTGAAAAGCCATTAGAATATGAAATAGATTTATCAAATTCGATTTGCAGACGATCAACTAAAGCTGACAAGTTGATGAAATAATTGGCGAGACCTTTAGCCTTATCCAAAATTTCTTCATTTTGTCTGTAGAACCTTTTAACATGCTTGCACATATTAAGATAATTCTGGTGTGTGTTCTTCATTCGTGTACTAGTTAGTGTTTTATCAAAAATACGATATTGGTTTATATGAGACTGATGGTAAAATAATAGTTATTCACAGAATATATTTTAAGTTTCAAATAAGTATATTTTAAATAAAAAGTCTCATTTTAGGCAAATATAAAACAGAAGTAGTTTAATTTTCAACACTTTGAGTATTATTTAAATTGATACTTAAGAATTAAACGAAATATGGTCTTTAGTATTTTTTACCCGTCAACAATAACAGACAGTTTTTTTGTTTTATTCTTATCAAGATTCTTAAAAATACAGTTTTAAAAGAAAGAATTGTACAGATTTTATATTTCGATTCAATTAAAAAATGGCCTGGTAATAACTTATATATTGCTAAAAAACAGAGCATTGGCAATCACAAGCGTATTAACTGAATAATTTATTAGTTGAAAAGGAGACAATGCATCAAGCAAAATGAATTTTGAAACAGGTTTTTCAGGCGCCTATTTATTCACTTTAAGGACATTTAAAAATTTGACTTTCATAGGTTTGTAAGATATGCACCTTGATATAAAATGATAAAAAGTGTAATTTTGTCAAATACAATTTACACTTTAAAAATGTCAGTTAACAGAGTATTTGAAAACCACCAGATCCGCATGGAAATTAAAGACGGTGTTTT
Organism: Bacteroidota bacterium; assembly: GCA_027490055.1. Classification (GTDB taxonomy): domain Bacteria; phylum Bacteroidota; class Bacteroidia; order NS11-12g; family UBA955; genus JABMMZ01. Next base: position 7,259 of record JAIXYV010000039.1, read on the forward strand.
GCATGCCCATTATAAAGCTGGTTTAATGTTAAATCTAGAAGACGCCAAAAACCTGGTTAGAGAGCGTGAGCGACTATGTGAAGGCAAAGAATATCCATTTATCATCTACGATGGAGGTGTGGTTAGTATGGATAGGGATGCAAGAATTTATTTCTCATCTTATGAAGGCACCAGAGGCATATCATTAGCCGCCTTTATAGAAACATCTGTTTTTAGTAAAATGCTTATTAATTTCTTCCTTAATCTAACAAAGCCCAATGTTAAGAGCAGAGCTTTTAATAATATTGAAGAGGCAATGAAGTGGATTGAGAGGAATCAATAAAAGAAAAAACCTTCACCCGGTGCTTGCGCACCGAGCAAAGGTTGCTAAAAATCAACTACCTCACATTATATCTTTAAAAGATCCGAAGATCTTTGATCTTTCATTTAATCAAATGGCCAGTGAGATAGTAAACTGACCAAAAGAAAACTGACGATTAAAAGAGCGGTTTTTATCCAATTTGCTTTTTTGTTTCTCATAACTTTTTGAGTTGTTATTTTGAGCACAAATACACAGTAAGTATAAAGTCCTATCCCCTGCAACTGTCTTATAATCAAATATATAAAAAAGAATATGATATATCAATATTTTTTCATCTTCCTATTTAATGCTTTGTAAAGCACTCAATTTCAGCACAATAATTTTTAGTATTTTTAATAAAAACTATTAAAAAGGCGCTAAATGTAAACCTCAGGAGCATGAAAAGCTTCTGCGCCATCCTTTAAGAAATGTAGAATTTCGCCTCTAAATTAATCGCTAAATGTTGTGGTTTTACCCAGTAAAGTTAAACTCCAGTTGCAAATACTAATTATTTATAAATCAATTCAATACAATACAAACCGCAGCTCGGAATACATGAATAGTCTGAGATATTTTACCAAAAATAAAATAAGTTAGAATTAAATAGTCTGACAGACCGGAGAATAGGCAACTGGAAAACTACAGGAATTGGTAATAAAGCACTTTTTTCCTGCTGCTTCGTGCAGACTGTTGGCTTCGCTTTCGCGACCAGCTTCTGTAATGGTCACAACAGGATTAAGGATTACCTTCGTAAATCTGCCACCATTACCTGGATTCTCCTCCATAATGCCTACAGGCGTATCAGTATAACTCATTACCGTAATTCCAGCATCGGCGCACAGGTGTAAAAACCACAACATGTGGCAACTTGAGAGAGCCGATAAGAGCATATCCTCTGGATTGATTTTAGCGCCATCTCCTCTGAACAAAGGATCAGCTGAGCCAAACTGATTGTCCTTTCCATCTATTTCGATGGTATAATTACGATCATATGACGAATAATTCAGGGTACCTTCTCCCCTGTTACCAGTCCATTTAATGGTTTGAGTATATTGATGAATTTTCATATTTGCTTATTGTTTTGTAGCGATAAAGCCAGACTGATTATATGGGCATATAAGCCATCACTGCGGCGGTAATAGGCGTACCTTAGCTGGCATTGTTGGAAAAGCCAGTTTTTTCTTAAGGCGTATTGATTATTGAGTTTTATCTCCAGTCCGCTTTTTACCGAATAAAACCTACTAAAATCATAATCAGAACAATAGAATAGCTCATCGGGTTGATGCATCGCATAGGGTGCAAAGTATTTAGAGGCCGACTGTGTGTAGACTCTGGCAAAAGGACTAAGTGTTACACCATTTTTAAGTTTGATGGCTGTTTCATTTTCGAAACCCAGAGCATTGATTCCGAAGTTATCGGTAAAAGCCTCTAAAGTATTTTTGACGATAACATTGCCTCCCACGAATGAGTTCCATTTAAGGGCTAAGGCCAACTTACGACGTTGGGCCGGGAGGTTTTCGACCCTTGTTTCAGTGTTATTGAAAACCACTCTATGAAAGGGGGTTGACAGCAAGCCATTTTGTAGTGTAATCAAAGGGTAAACACCGATGACATTTCTTTTATCGATTATTTGCGAAAGACCAGCTTTCAGATTGTAGGACTGTCTTTTATAGGTATCAAACCAATTAGACCCCCTTAGTTCGGAAGGGTAAATTAGTCGCACAGGTTTTCGATAATTCGGATTTAGTCGGCCCCACCTTAGATCATCGAAATAGCATTTAGATTCGATCAACCAATCGCGCATTTTGTTTTTAGACGTCCCTTTAACTGACAGGGACACTGGCAGCGACCAATAATCAGATTCCACAGAAAAGCCTGATCCGAGTTCTATGGATATTGCCTTTGGCAGACGTTTAGTAAGGGATAGATTAGCGTAGGTTCTGGCATCTTTCCTTGAGGCCGAGGATTGCACAAAATCAATATTATCAGTAGAAGCCGATGTAATGAGATCGGTGCCAGTTTTCAATTTCCAGCTCAGGGATTTTGAAGAAGTAGTTACCGATACAGAAGGCGCAAACACTATTAATTTCTCGGTGCCCAATCCGCCAGTTACGGCAGAATGCACGCCATCTTGCATATAGTGGCTGAAGAGAATTTCAACTTCTGTTTTTCGAAGTATTTTCTTTTTGAACACAGAGTCTTTATCAATTGCTCTCGCTGAATTGAAAAGCAATAGAGACAGAGTTGCAGCAAGATAGACTTTCTTCAGCATACATTTTAATTACAGCCGCAGCCACCACTGGATTTGCCGCCATCAGAGGGACTGGCGCCTTCTCGAATGCTTTCTATATAGAGTTCAAAGTTTTTACCTGATGATCCAGACATTTTCATTTCAGGATCGTTAACATACACCATTTCGTAGGATTTCAGAGAGGCGCAGGAAGAAACAAACAGGGCCAGTGCGATCAGCGGTAATTTATGTTTCATATTCAAAAATACTATTTCCTGAGAGGTGCACCTTATTAAATTCATCCACAATTAGTGAATGAGTATTAGGAAGCTGGTCAATTAAGAACAGGCCTTTTTCAATACCCAGGACATACACAGCAGTAGCCAAAGCATCAGACAACTCAGCTGAAGGCGAAATAACCGTGACACTTTTAAGCGATTTACACGGTCGGCCATTTACAGGATTAATGGTATGACTGTACCTTTCGTTGTTGTATATAAAGTACTGTTCGTAATCGCCAGAAGTTGCCACTGCCATATTGGCAACAGGCATCCAGGCGATATTTTCGGCGGTATTATCCGGATTTGCCACACCAATTTTCCAAATCTGTCCATCCGCATTTCGACCCATAGCACAAAGATCACCGGCAGCACTTATAACACCGTTTTGAAGTCCCATCGATTTCCAGCGTTTTGTCACCTGATCGGCGGCATAGCCCTTTCCTATTGCCGCAAAACTTATGGCCATACCTTTATTGGGCAGAAACACGGTAGTATCTCCAGACAATTGTATGTTTTTGTAACCTGTAAGAGCGAGTTGGTTCGCTATATCCTTTTCAGAGGGTAAATTAAAATCGCTGTTTTTAAACTGATAGATCTTTTTGAGCGGCGCCATGCTTATATCGAAGGCACCTTGAGTTAGACTGGAAATAGAGATTGCTCTGGCAATTATTTGGAAAACCTCTTCTGAGACATTGACAGGGGCAATACCAGCATTATTATTAATTAATGAAGTTTCTGAATCTGGTTTAAATTCGGACAAGAGATTTTCGATTCTTTGAATTTCCAGAACAGCGGCATTGAGATACACATCGGCAGAGGATTGATTTTCTGCAACCACCAAGAGTTCAAAATCAGAGCCCATTAATCGCAATTTCTGACTGAACGCTTTCATTTGATAGGTTAATTAGCCAGTACCTTACAAAACGCCTCCGGACTCTCGTGGTTGTAGTCTATTTTAATGATAGAGGAATCCTTTAAACTAAGCAAATAGATACCAGGAAACTGACCATTGAAGTTGAAGAATTCGGCACTTTTGGCGTTGGCTTGCTTTAAAGAGTCGGATTGAATGGCGCGCTGAGGGAAGTCGACGATCTCAATTTGGATTTGTTTATCAGACGCATATTTAATAAAAACAGAATCGTTCAGAATAGATTTATCCAACTGTTTGCAGTTTGGGCACCAGTCGGAGCCCGTAAAGATGACCAATTTGTGAGAAGGCTGATGTATAGACAGCCAGGGAGCAAGAGATAGTGAGAGAAGAATAGCAATTAGTTTCATTTAACGGTAATGGTTTCTTCTACACTTATTGGGATTCTGTAGGCACGACCTTTAACAACGACTCTGCAGTAGCCTTCGAATTTGAGTGGCAATTTCTTTTCAGAGGAAAGCGCTTTTTCGAGTATACCAGAGAGCCCTTGAGAGCCAATCGCATTAATTAGATTAATTTTACAAAACAGAGGCAAAGAGAACTCCTTATTAGCGGGGATATCTGATACGGAGGTTTGACTGATACTAGCCACTTTCAGATCATTTGAGAAAACAGAGATATCGGTATAAATGAGTTTTGCCTCAAATTGGTTTGGATTTAACAAGATAACATCCGCCTGGCAGGTCGCGATATTTTGATCATCCACATCGCTGAATCTGGCATTAACGATTTTAATAAATTCAGGGGATTTAACTCGACTGGAGAGATACCAAAATGCACAAGCGGCGAGGCTCAATACAATTACCGATATCAGAACCAGACGTTTCATCAGATAAGATCAGACAGATTATTGACACCGGCTGGGCGGACAGTTCTGAGGCCTTCGGCATATTGAGCATTTATAAGACGGCCAAATTGAAAGCCTCTGCCTTCAATGAATTTAAAAAATTCAGGATTTGAAATTGGGGTACTTGGTTCAGAGGAATCCGGATCAAAAAACTGAGATCCGAATGCTTTCAGAGCCTGCATTCTTTGACTCCACACATCAGACACATCTATTACCAGGTGTGGATCTAAATAATAATCTTGAATATAGGAGTAGATTGATTTAGGTCGCCACGCTTCAAGTTCTTCACCATTAAATTTTGTAGATATTTTTGGCAGACCAGACAGAAAGCAGGCACGTTTCAGAAGATTGTGAGCGCGAGCATGATCAGGGTGTCTGTCGGTTTCAGAATTAATTAACAGGATATCTGGCTGGTATTTTCTAATGGCAGCAATTACCGGGAGCAGATGGCTTTCATCATTTTCAAAAAATCCATCTTTGAATCCCAGGTTTTCTCTGACATCCAGTTCCATGATTTCGGAAGCTTTAGCCGATTCGGCATCTCTGATTTCGGCACTGCCTCTTGTTCCCAGTTCACCTCGGGTTAGGTCGATGATACCAGTTGAGAGACCCATTTTTTTGTGTTTGATCATAATTCCTGAGGCAGATATTTCTACATCATCAGGATGGGCCGCAAAGGCTAGCAGGTTAATTTTTTTTAGCATTTTCAGTTTCAATGGTTTTAATTATTTCTTCAATCTGGTAATCGATAACCGGATCGTAGGTTACTTTCATATCAGCGTTATAGGTTTTGGCCATAGTTTGAAACAAGAGTGTTTCGAAGGTTCCGCCATAATCTTTCATAATATCCCAGGTAGACTCCCCTGTTTCGCGATGAATGAGTTTCAAAAGAATCTTACCTTCTTCCACATACATGTTTTTAAGATCATCCATGAATTGGGCTTTGATAGACTTTTCGCATTCTTTGATGTACTTCTTCTTCTCTTTTTCTGAGGTAAGCAGGTTTAGGTTATCTTCCATCATTTGCAGACGGAAGGCAGCTAATTTAGCATAAGGCAAAGCTTTTCTAACCCATCTAACGAGGTTATTATAAGCATCAATTTCCTCTTTTGTTTTAGTTACTTTAGCTGTAATTATATATTTATTCAGGAGATAAACAGGCAGAGTATCATTGCCTTGAATTTCGTATCCAATTTTAAAAGCCAGTTTATTTCTTTTAATAAGTGTGTCAGACTGAGCCAAGATAGCTCCAGTACAAAACAGACAGAAAAGAAAACAACTTAGCTTTTTCATTAGTATTATCAGTCAATGCCCGTGCCAGAAGCTTCTAACTTTTTAACCGGCATTTTCTTTCTCAGTGAAAATACGATTAAGATGACGCCAAGAAGCATCAGAATTGAAGAAATAAGTTCGGCTTGAGTAAAGTGAACACCTGCAAATTCCATGATAGTATTTACACGGATTTTTTCGATCATGAATCTTTCGAAGCCATTCATCACCAGATAAATTCCAAAAAGAGTTCCTGCATATTTGAGACGCTTTCTGATGCTCCAAAGAATACCAAACAAAGCCAAAGCCATAAGCGTTTCGTAGAAAGGCGTAGGAAAAACAGAAGGCACCAGGTGGTTACAATGTTGAATATCAAAGCAACCAGGAAGTGGCACACCAATGCTATTGACATTATTAGGATAATCGTAGCTCCACATCCAATCAGGGAGAAAAGACATCCATTCGGGTTTAGGTTCCAGGTTTGCAATTCCCCAGTCGCCGTCGCCACTCACATGACAACCAATCCTACCTGTTCCATAGGCCAGCATCATGGCGGGACCGCCAACATCCAGCATATGCAGGAAAGGGATACCTCTTTTACGGGCGTAATAAATGACAGAGATACCGCCGACAATTAGACCGCCATAGAATGTAAGACCGCTAAAAGAAATAATAGAGCCCATTGGATCCTGAGCGAACTCGTCCAGGTTTTCCAGAATATGAAATAACTTTGCACCCAGTAAGCCACCCACAAAAGCTGCCAGCGTTAATTCACCCATAAAATACGATGGGTCTACATGTCTGGTTTTTTGAACTGGTTCAGGCAGTCTTTGTTTCTTATCCGTATAGTAATTATAGCCAAGCATTAATGCCGCTACCAGAAGTCCTAAAAGGAAATTACCCTGAGCAGAGAGCAAATAGGTTTGAGGGTTACCATTAGCGATTGAGAAATCAAGTAATAAGGGAACAATTTTAAATCCGAGGATAAAACCAGTAATACCAGCAGTGACATAATCACTTGTTGTAAGCGGTTTACCTTCCCAGTAGTGCAAGAGAGTGCCATTACCAAGGACACCATCTTTGTATTTCCTTTTCAGTTCGAGCTGCATAAAGAGTCCTGCCAGCACAAAAGACACTGCCACGAAGAAGCCAAAAGAGTTAATGATCTGTAGGAATGGAATTTCCAGACCGAACCAGTCTTTAAATATAAAATAAAAATTAGGATACATGGGATGGGGTTAAATTGGTATAGTTGATTTCAGCAGAGGCACATCCATCTTCAGAGAGATGGCCAATTGAAACCGTTGTAATTTCATTGATAAGCAGCGGATCGTAGTCGGCCACAGTTTTGATATAGTTTTCGGTGAATCCGTACATCTTACCTTCTTTTTCTTCATTTTCGAAGAGGACATTGAACGATTTACCCGAGAAAGACTCATAGAAAGCTCTGCGTTTCTTTTCACTGAGAATACGAAGCATTTCAGTTCTATCATTACGTTTGAACTGATGTACTTTCTCTTTTAGTTTGGCGGCAGTGGTATTTTTTCTTTCAGAGTAGGGGAACACGTGCAGGTAGGAAACATCCAGACCATTGATAAAGTTATAGGTTTCCAGGAATGCCTCATCTGTTTCGCCAGGAAAGCCAACAATTACATCGACACCGATAGAACAATGCGGCATCAGGGATTTTATTTTAGCCACTTTATCGGCATAAAGCTGACGCTCGTATTTGCGCCTCATAGATTTAAGAATCTCATCGGAACCACTTTGAAGTGGAATATGAAAATGCGGCATAAACTTATTAGAAGATGCAACAAATTCTATTATTCTATCCTCCAGCAGATTGGGTTCTATCGAAGAGATTCGATAGCGATCTATTCCATCTATTTTATCCAGTTCGGTAATTAGATCGTAAAAAGTTTCACCGTTTTGCACGCCAAAATCACCGAGATTGACGCCAGTAAGGACAACCTCTTTGACATTTGTTGCAGCCACTTCGCGGGCCACTTTAAGCGTTTCTTCTATGGTATGGCTACGACTTTTGCCTCTGGCCAGCGGAATGGTACAGAAAGAGCAGAAGTAATCGCAACCATCTTGTACTTTCATAAAAGAGCGGGTTCGATCGCCAACCGAGAAACCTGGAATGAAAATATTGGTTTCTTTGATGTTGGCATTAAAGATTTTGGCTTTATCTACTTTTTTGTAGTTATCAGAAAGGTGATTTACGAGGTTAAATTTTTCGGCTGCACCCAAGACCAGATCGACCCCTGGAATATTTGAAATTTCTTCAGGTTTAAGCTGAGCATAGCAGCCAATGATAACGATGAAAGCTTGAGGGTTGTATTTAAGTGCTTCTTTAACGACCTTTTTACATTTGCGATCGGCGTGATCTGTGACAGAGCAGGTATTAATCACATAGACATCAGCGGCATCGGTAAATTCTTTCTTTTCGAAACCCGCCTGATCCAGTTGTCTGGCAATGGTGCTAGTTTCGGAAAAATTGAGTTTACAACCGAGCGTATAAAAAGCGACTGATTTCAGCATTAAAGTTACAAAATTAACGTTTTACATCGAAAAATAAGGGAGAAAAATAATAAAACAAGTGTTAAGAAATATAGTTTGTATTTAGCTACCCTTAACGATGTTATTGCTTTTTAAAAATCAAACCCTTTAAGCAGGAAATCCCCTATCAAATAAAGATTCTGGAGGCGATATGGAAGGCTTCGTTAAAAGCTGATTCATTGATTGAATGCGAGTAATCAGAATCATTTAAAAATTTAACTAAGTCTTCTGTAGGGAGATTACCAGTTAGTTTATCGGTAGCAAATGGGCAACCGCCAAAACCTTTTATAGCAGTATCAAATTTTCGACAACCCGCTTCATAGGCTGCAGAAACATTAGCCAGATAGTTATCAGGGCGGGTATGAAAATGGGCTCCGAATTCAATTTCCGGAAGGTGTTTAAGGCATTTTTCGAATAAACTTGATATATCTTCAGGTAGGGCTTTACCAATGGTATCAGACAAATTGATTTGTTTAACGCCCATTTCAGCGAGCGTTTTGCACCAATTAAAAGCTAAGTCGACCGACCATTCTTCTCCATACGGATTTCCGAAACCCATAGACAAGTATACTAATAGTTCTTTGTTGTGTTGATCGCAAAGTCGTTTAATAGCTTTTAAAGTCTCTTGGGCTTGAGCGAAGTTCTGTTTGGTATTTCTGAGTTGGAACTGTTCAGAGATACTAAAAGGAAAGCCAATAATATCGACATTTTCGAAAGCGCAGGCTTCAGAGGCACCTCTTTCGTTAGCGGCAATAACGAGTAATTTAGTACCGTTATCAACCTTGTCAATCGCCTTTAAAACATTTGCTGTATCGGCAAGATGCGGTACAGATTTGACAGAGACAAAGCTACCACAATCGAGGGCATAGAAACCCACTTTAATCAGCGAATTGATATAGTCGACTTTATCTTCAGTTTTAATAAAACTGTGAAAGCCTTGCATAGCATCGCGCGGGCACTCAACAATTTTGAGAGGTATCATTAGAGCGTTTTAGTAGTATCTTGTTTGGATAGTATATTTTGTTCGAATTTCTTAAGCATTTCCTCTTCGGTCATGCCCGAGTATTCCGACCATTTTTTCACTTCACCGATACGAGGGTGATTAGGGAATTTGGCAATAAACAGATCGTATAATCTTTTGGCATTGGCTGGATCAGAAGCTGCAGCGTAGCAAATTCCACCTCTTATCAGAGCTTCAGGCGCCAGAGAATCATTTTGGTACTCATTAGCCATTCGTTCGTAAAGGCGGGCACCTTTCACATCGCTGTGTGCCTGCACACTGGTTTGAGCAGCTTTAAACAGGAACAGAGGCGCCAGTTTGTGACTTGGAAAAGCATCAGCAAATTTCACATAACTATTAATGAGGGTATCACTTTTAGCGAAAGAGTTATTTGATTCAAGCGCTTTTATATCAGCGATAGCTTTTTCCTCCTTGTTACCGGAGCATGCAGAGAGAACAACAATTGATAAAAAGTAAAATGCGTATTTCATATAGCAAAAATAATATAGTTTAATGTTTTTTTAGTCATTTCCACCGGCGTTACTGGTAGCCATTAGGAAACCTTTAATAAAGTCGTCGATTTCACCATCCATAACCGCCTGGATATTGCTGGTTTCGACACCAGTTCTTACATCCTTTACCAATTTATAAGGGTGAAAAACATAGTTGCGAATTTGGGAACCCCATTCAATTTTCATTTTACTGGCTTCGATGGCATCTCTGGCTTCATTCTTTTTGCGCAGCTCCATTTCATAGAGTTGAGATTTCAGCATTTGCATAGCCAAATCTCTGTTTTCACCTTGAGAGCGGGCTTTCTGACAGACCACCACTATACCGGTAGGTTTGTGAGTCAGTTGTACTTTAGTTTCCACCTTGTTAACGTTCTGACCACCGGCACCACCACTTCTACTGGTATGGAGTTCGATATCTGCAGGATTAATTTCAATTACGATATCATCGTCGACCATTGGGTAAGCGTAGACAGAAGCGAATGAGGTATGACGACGGGCATTGCTATCAAAAGGAGAAATACGCACCATACGGTGAACGCCACTTTCGCCTTTTAAATAACCATAAGGGAAATTACCTTCATACTCCAGCGTGATAGATTTTATCCCTGCCACATCACCATCCTGACGGTCCATTTCAGTGACTTTATAACCATTCTTTTCACCCCACATGATATACATACGAGAGAGCATTTCAGCCCAGTCGCAGCTCTCGGTACCGCCAGCACCACTATTAATGGTTAGGATAGCACCAAGACGATCTTCCTCGCTTCTGAGCATGTTTTTCATCTCCAGGTCTTCAACCAGAAGCAGGGCATTTTGGTAGGCAGATTCAAGTTCTTCGTCTTTAGCCTCACCAATATCGTTAAATTCTTTCAGGACTTCCAGATCATCCACCGCTACCTGACAGGCTTTGTAGGCATCGGTCCAGAATTTTTTTTTTTTTTTTTTCTTTAGATGTTTTTCGGCTTTTGATGGGTTATCCCAGAAATTGGGTGCCAGAGTTTGAGATTCCTCATCGGCAATCAGAGCCAATTTACGAGTGACGTCAAAGATACCTCCCCAAAGCCTCTACACGGCCTTTTAAATCTTTTAGTTGTTCACTATTCATGGCGCGAAGATACAAAAAGACAAGGAAATAAACGGATATAAAAAACCCTGTTTAGAGATCGTATTTATCCAGCAATTTTATCAGAACATTAAAGTCTTTAGGATAAGGCGCGTTAACGGAAACAGGCCCTTTATCCGGACTATCGAAACTGATACTAAAAGCATGCAGCGCAACACGAGACATCATTGGTTTATTGGTTTCGTCGGCGCCATATTTAACTTTTCTTTTGATTAGACTGAGTTCGGGCACTTTACCACCATATAGTTCATCGCAAACAAGCGGTAAATTTTGAGAAGCAGCATGCACACGAATCTGGTGGAGGCGACCAGTTTGAGGTTCGCAAGCCAGCAGAGAAAAGTGTTTGTATTGTTTAATAGTATTAAAGATTGTCAGAGATGGTTTACCTGACTTCTTAGAGATCTGCACCCTTCTTTTCGAATCGGTATAAAGTGGCAGATCAACCACTAAATTATCAAGTGCAACGGAGGCACTAACAACCGCATGGTAGATTTTCTTAATGGTACGTTTTTCGAACTGAATGGCCACATCGCGGTAGGCTTCTGCGTTTTTAGCCACCAGCATCACACCCGATGTTTCGCGGTCGAGGCGATGGCATAACGCATAATCCGGGTTAACATCTTTCACCAGTTGAATGATGCTTTGAATATTGGTATCTAAGCGTTCGTGCAGAGATGCAATAAATGGAGGTTTATTAATTGCGATGATAGCATTATCCTCGTATATAATCAGATCATCGAAATTTAATCCAGCCATACTATTTGTTATTGATAGAGTTGAGTTTAATCTGTGTTAAAACCTTTTTAGTTTGAAGGGGAAAATCGCCCTGCATCATCCAGTCGTAGTAGCCATAGTCGGTTTTAAAGACATCCTCTACCCTTTTACCTTTGTGTTTACCGAAATTGAAAACCACTTCTTGTTTATCGTTGTATACCAATCGTCCGGCCAGATCAGCCAGGTTGTTTTGACCACTGAATTTGTGGAGGTATTCGATATTAGGTTCCAGGTTGGTATATTTATCGAGTTGCGACTGAATGATTTCCCAGGTTGCTTCGGTATCGGCTTTGGCAGAGTGGGCATTATCGAGGTCTTTGCTGCAATAAAATTTAAAAGCCGCGCTAAGGTTTCGGGGCTCCATTAGGTGAAATATTTTCTGGGCATCAATAAACTTGCGTTTAGACACTTCGAAATCGATGCCAGCTCTGTAGAATTCTTCGACCAGCATAGGGAAATCAAATTTATTACTATTGAAACCAGCGAAATCGCAATTCAACAAGAACTGATTAAGTTCATTGGCTTTATCTTTAAAGACAGGTTCGTTGGCCACATCGGCGTCGGAGATACCATGTATTGCGGTAATTTCTGGCGGAATTGGAATTTCGGGATTGTAGCGTTGATAGAGATCAGTGCGAGAGCCATCGGGTTGCACTTTAATCATGTATAATTCAACAATACGGTCTTTAGAGGTATTAATACCAGTTGTTTCGAGGTCGAACACGACCAAAGGTTTATTGAGTACTAGTTTCATTAAGTTATAAGAGATCGGGGCGTCTGAGCTGAGTTCTAAGTTCGGCTTGTTCGTGGCGCCAGTTTTCGATATTTTTATTGTGTCCAGACAGCAGAACTTCTGGCACATGCAGACCGCGAAATTCTTTAGGACGGGTATATACTGGCGGTGCCAGCAGACCATCCTGAAAGCTATCGCTCAGGGCAGATTCTTCGTTACCAAGCACTCCCGGAATGAGACGCACGATGCTATCGGTAATGATAGCGGCAGCGAGTTCACCACCAGTTAGTACAAAGTCGCCGATAGAGATTTCCTTTGTTACATAGAGATCTCTGATTCTTTGGTCTATACCTTTATAATGTCCGCAAAGGATAATGAGGTTACCTTTAAGTGACATTTGATTGGCTTGTTGTTGGTTCCATACATCACCATCAGGCGTTGTATAGATAATCTCGTCGTAAGAGCGTTGAGCTTTAAGTTCATCGATGGCATTAGCGATAGGTTCGCACATGAGCACCATACCGGCACCACCACCAAACTGGTAATCGTCTACCTGACCGTATTTATTAAGTGCGTAGTCACGCAGATTAGTGAGATGAATTTCAGCGAATCCCTTATCAACGGCACGTTTAACCATAGAATGGTTAAGTGGACCATCGAGCAGGGCTGGTTGAACGGTGATGATATCAATTCTCATAGATTACAGATCAAGTATGCCATCTGGAAATTCGGCGGTAATGATTTTTTCATCATCGTTTATTGACAATATAATGTCTTCGTGAAAGGGAACTAAAGCATCTTTAAAACCAACTCTAAATTCAATAAGGGTATTATTGGGCAGGTAAACCATAGAGGTAATGGGATAAGATATACCAGTTACTTTATCCAGGATATCGTATCCGGAGTAGTCGGGTTCATCAGAATCCGGCATTGCTTCAGCCAATTCGAGAATTGTCAGACCGATTAAATCGGCAACTGCTTCAGCGGAGTTAAAGCCTTTCAGTTTAACGATTGAGGCATTGAGGTTAAAGTGTTCGATGGCGAACGGAACGAATTTATCGTTGATAGAGAGGTAAAGAAAATCATTAGGGATAAAATCATCCTCCAGGTCGATTTTAAGTTGACCGTTAAAACCATGGGTTTTTAAAACAAAACCCACCTTTTGGGTGGGTTTTGAATGAATATTTGTCGCACCGAGATGCATCATACGCTGTAATTAAGCTTCAGTATTTTCAGCTGCTTCTTCAGTGTTGCTCACTTCAGTTGCTGGAGCTTCTTCAGTAGCTTCAACTACTGTTTCTGCTACTTCTTCTGAAACTTCTTCAGTAGCTACTGCTTCAACTACAGCATTTTTAGCTGCGATTGCTGCTGCTTTAGCTTCTTTAACTTTAGCTTCGGCTTTGAATTTCTCAGCATTTAATTCAGCTTTAGTTGCTGCCAATTGTTCGCGTTTGCCTTGAACTTTTGTTTCTTTTTCAGTCATCCAAGCAGCAAATTTAGCATCTGCTTCTTCTGCTGTGAAAGCACCTTTGTTAACGCCACCATGCAGGTGATGTAACATCATTGCTCCTTTGTAGGATAAAATTGCTCTAACGGTATCTGTTGGGATAGCACCGTTATCTAACCATTTCACTGCCTTCACGAGGTCAAGGTTGATTGTTGCCGGATTAGTGTTAGGGTTGTAATCACCGATCCTTTCAATAAATCTACCATCTCTCGGAGCACGTGAATCTGCCGCCACAATGTAGTAGTAGGCTCTTTGTTTGCGTCCATGACGCTGTAATCTTAATTTGGTTGCCATAATAAATAAAACGCAAGGTCTCCTGGTCTTGCGGGCGGCAAAGGTAATGATTCTTTTTTAAGATAGCAAGTTATTTGTTAATTGTTATTGGTTAATGGTTATTGGTTATTGGTTATTGGTTATTGGTTATTGGTTATTGGTTATTGGTTATTGGTTATTGGTTATTGGTTGATTG
>JAIXYV010000065.1 GCA_027490055.1 Bacteroidota bacterium
AGTCACGAGATCTACGAACTTGCAGAGGCATCTGCCAAGGCCGGCGCATGCGACTTCCATCATTCTATTGTAAGATTAAATGGCAGCATTGGTCAGGTATTTACCGATTGGGTGCGCAAGGTATTTCCCGACCGCGCCGATAAGGTAATTCACGGCATTGAAGATTGCCATGGTGGCAAATTATCGGATAGCAGAGCAGGCATCAGAATGCGGGGCGAAGGTCAGACCGCCGAAATGATCAGACAGATGGTAAGTACCGCCAAGCAAAAGTTCTTCAAAAGCAAAGGCATACAAGCCTTGAACACCAGCAGTTTCATGCGAAATAAACGGGGACAGCTGAGTATTTTTTGATGAATTTTTTCTACCTGATTATCAATTATATATAATTTTTGACTCTATTTGTCAAAATATTTTATTGAATACGTGACTAACACTTGTTTAGTTTTTTTTTTATTATAATCTTTGCTAAACCTAAATTAAAAATATTATGAAATATTCAAACAAAATCATGAAAAACCTAGTTTTAACAGTTGTATGTTTTCTCACATTTAATGAAATGAATGCGAGACCAATTCTTGAAAAGACAGTGGATGCCTGTAGAAGAAACATTCTTGGACAAATTAGATGTAACAAAGTAAAACAACAATTAGTTGATTACCCTTGTCCAACAGAAACAAATCCAGACAAGACATGTGAAGGCTGGACATTAGATTGCTCTGGCGCTGGATTTAGTGCTTGCTCCGTACAATCAAATTCAGGCTCCGGATTAGCATTAACGGATGGAATTGATAATACATGGGGTTTAACACTGCATGATTATGCAATTAACCAAATTGAAACAAACAATACTTTAAGTGGATCTCATTCTGAAACTGTCGTATTACCGGACAATTCAGTAAGAGTCTATACCGTTGTATGGACAATGAGTCAAAATAGTTTTGGTGATATTACTGGCACTGTAACTGTTACATGCAATGTGTAATATAAATCTCTATTTTTTACAATTGAATAAAAGAAGAATCATTATGATTCTTCTTTTATTTTTATATGTAAATATGTTTTCTCAGAATAGGATAACTTTTGAAAAATCTGAAAGAAAGTCACTAAACAATTTTCCAGAAAGCGTATCAGAACTAAAAAAAATAATTGAAAACAATATTTACAGCATTACATTAAATATAAATCTTGATTCCCTAGTAATTACAGACATTAATTTAAATAATTATGACATAAATATTTATAGATTAAGTATCAAAAATTTAAAATGTGAAGGAATAATTGATTTTTATATTGAAGATGAAAAATTATATTTATTGGCAGATAATGGGTCACGAGTTTTAGCTTTCAACAAATACTCTGTATGTCAATTGGATGTAAATGTAAAAAACCCTCATTCTAATATTTTTAAATATACGGCTATTCATGCATACAAAGGGGAAATTTATCTTCTCTATACAATAGATATGTCCACTAAAACTGATGATATTAGAAATTTATTCATTGACAAACTAAACAATAACAATAAACAAATTGATAATATTTTTGCTAATTATGTAAATGCTAACTTTTTCCTCATTTCCAGTTATAAAAGTTGGACGTTTTATAAAAATACTTTTTTTTATTGTGATATCATTAGTGGAAGTATAAGTTATATCATTCTAGAATACCCTAGCAAAGTAAACGTAATAGAAAACAATATTTACGATAAAGACTCTATCAATTCAAAAAGAGTATTTTTATGGGAGAAAAATTATCATCCATATAAAACACAAACTTTAATAGATTCCATAAGATCCTATTACGCAAATCAAATTAGCACTACATGGATAACTGTGCATGACAGTATAGTAAGCGTTTTAGATAAATTACCAGGAGACACTTGCAATGCATTATTCAGAAGTTACAATTTAAAAACAGGAAGAAAAGATAATTATCTCATCACTAATGCAAATAAAAAATGCATCACTAAACCTTATTTAAATTTAATGTATGTTAATGAAACTAAAGTTATTCAATTTTTTAATTTTATGGAACCAGGAAAGGGTCAGAGTTTAAAATACCATGAATTCATAAGACAAATTGACTAAACTTTTAAATACTTGGAATTTATTTACTTAGCAACATATTTTTAAACACAATTCTTTACCCACCAATAATTCTGTCAGGAACAAACAAGTACGGTTGAGTATATTTTAACACCTAAATATTAGGATGCCGATGAACTTTTATCAATATTCGTTCAAATAATCCTTAAGTTTTAAACATCCCTTTTTTAAGTCGAGTATACGGCTATTTTTGCAATCCCTGTTATGACATTCGAGGCTATTGCATTATCCGAAAAATACCCAAAAGGTAGAATTAGTGGTACCCTTCAGGTAATCAACCACACGCTTTGCTTTATTGACACCAATGAAACCGTTTCTGGTATGCCCGTCAGTGAAGTTAAAATCACTCAGGGAGGAGCCGGTAATCGCTACATCTACTTTACCCACGATCAATATCCTGGTCTCACTTTCTATACCGATGATAAAGCGATATTGAACATCGATGAAATCCGTCAGAACCCTTCTTTGAAAGCTCACGCTACCAAAATTAAAAATAACAGACGTGGGCTATATGCTTTTATCTTTATTTTCTTCGGACTCATCATCAGTGCTTTCGTAGCGCTTTTCGTTTTCAGAGGTCGCATCGTCGAACATATCGCTTCTCTGGTATCGCCAAAGACCGAACAGGAAATGGCAGAATCACTCAAAGCTTCGGCCATCGCCGGCAAGAGCATTGTTAAAGATTCCAGCATCAATGCCCGTTTGACTAAAATCACCACCCCTTTGGTGGATGCCGTAGAGAACAAAGATTTTAAATTTACTTTCACCATCATTAAAGACGAAACTCTCAATGCTTTCGCCCTTCCTGGAGGTACTGTCATCATACATAGTGGTCTGATCGAAAAAGCCAAATCTCCTGAAGAAGTGGCTGGTGTATTGGCACACGAGATCTCTCACGTTACCCGACGACACCATGTCAGAAGCATTATCGGCAACCTGGGCATCTGGGTGGTATTACGCGGACTGATAGGTGACATGACTGGTATATCTGCCGAGATTGCCACTGTAGGTGCTACCTTGGGGACATTGAAATACAGCAGAGGTTTCGAAACAGAATCAGACGATAGTGGTTTCGAGTTACTTGAACGCGCCAAGGTAAATCCGCAAGGCATGATCGACTTCTTCAGCACCCTACAAAAAGAACATGGCAAAATGGAGATAGCCGAATTTATGAGCACCCACCCTGCTACTGACAACAGAATTGAAAACCTGAAATCGAAGAAACAAAGCAATACTACATTCATCGACATGGGCATCGATTTCAAACAGTTTCAAAAAGACATAGAAACCTATTTTAACAACAAGTAATAACAATGAATATATCAATACAAGGCGCGCCGGCATTTGGCTTTTTGCATGTCGACCTCGAGCCAGGCGAAAGATTCATGACAGAATCTGACGCTATGGCCAGCATGAGCGCAGAACTGGACATGACCGCCAAACTGAACGGCGGTTTAATTAAAGGCCTGATGAAAAAATTCTTAGGCGGCGAAAGCTTATTCATCAACGAATTTGCCAACAACACACAGTCGACTTTAAGACTTACTGTTACACAACCTTTTCCTGGCGACATCATGTTGCTGGACATGTCAGAACTGGGCACTTTATACGTGCAACCAGGTGCCTACATCTGCTCTGAACCAGGTGTTAAACTGGGCATGAAATGGGCAGGACTTCACTCGTGGTTGGGTGGCGAAGGTTTATTTAGATTAGAGCTTAGCGGTACCGGCAAAGTAGCGATTGGTGCTTATGGCGGATTGGTAGAAAAAGAAGTAAGTGGCGAACTGATAGTAGATACCGACCATCTGGTGGCTTACCCTCCAGGCTTTACCATCAAGACCCAATTATCAGGCAATCTGATTTCGAGCTTTACCAGCGGCGAAGGCATCGTGATGCGTTTGAAAGGCAATGGCAAAGTGATATTACAGACCCGTAGTTTTGGCGGATTAACCAAATGGATTAACCGCTTTTTGTAACCCTCAATTTTAAAAAACAGTAACATGCAAATAGATATTCAAATGAGACCTGGCAGCTCGGTGGCGAAAGTGACACTGGCAGCAGGCGAACAGATGACAGCAGAAGGCGGTGCCATGATTGCCATGAGTACCGATGTGGACATGCAAACCACTACCTATAAAAAGAATAGCGGCGGTATCATGAAAGGCTTAAAAAGAATGATTAGCGGCGAAAGTTTCTTTATGAACCATTACACAGCCGGCGAATCAGGCGGCGAAGTATTTCTTGCACCGACACTTCACGGTGATATGTTTGTGAAGGAATTGAATGCCGAAAAACTGATCGTTCAAGGCGGTTCTTACATGGCATCTGATCCGGACATAGAAGTAGATTTCAGTTGGCAAGGTATGAAGTCGATGTTTTCAGGCGAAGGAATGTTCTGGTTAAACATCAACGGCACTGGCAAAGTATTAATCAACGCCTATGGCATGATTTACCCGGTTGAAGTTGACGGCGAATACATTGTAGACACCGGACACATCGTGGCATTTGAGCCATCACTGAGTTTCAAAATCAGCAAAGCAGGCGCCAGCTGGCTATCATCTATTTTAGGTGGCGAAGGATTGGTATGTCGCTTTAAAGGCAAAGGCACAGTTTGGTGTCAGTCGCACAACCCGAACAGTTTCGGTTCTAACCTAGGTCCAAATCTTAAACCACTTTAATGCTATGGAAAAATTCCAATTCAACATCGAACACAAACCCGATTACAGTTTCTTAACTGTACAAATACCTGCCAATACCACATTAAAAGTGGAGGCTTCAGCCATGGCAACTATGGATACAAATATCCAGATGAAGACCAAATTTAAAGGCGGCTTAGGTCGTTTCCTTACTGGCGAGTCTTTGTTCATCAACGAATTCACCGCTCAGAACGGTCCGGGCGAAATCACCATTGCTCCATCAGCGCCTGGCGACATGTCGCATGTGTATTTGAATGAGGAGACCATTTTTCTGCAGAATTCAGCGTATGTAGCTTCAGATCCGGCCTTGAGTATCGACTCAAAATGGCAGGGCGTTACAAAAGCGTTTTTCTCTGGCGAGAACATGTTTTTGATCAAAGCCAGCGGCACGGGCGATTTATGGTTCAACAGTTATGGCGGCATCATGGAAATTGATGTGACAGATTCTTACATTGTCGATACCGGTCACATCGTTGCCTTCACACAGGGATTAGATTACCGCGTTTCAAGAGTAGGTGGCTATAAATCTTTATTCTTCTCTGGCGAGGGTCTTGTCTGCCGTTTCAGCGGTCAGGGCAAGGTATGGATCCAAACCCGCAAGATTGGTCCGTTGACTAGTTTCTTGCGTCCTTTTCGACCACAAAAAAATAATTAATACCGCAATAAAAAAGCGGCGTCTTCGAATCGCCTTCGACGCGAAATTCGACTCAAAAACTCGTTTTTCAAACTTCGTTTTTTTCGCTCATTTCTGGCTCAGGCACCCCTGTACTTATTTCATTAATGGGTGAGAAGGGGTCCCTGAGTAAAGGTTGAGCAGTGGTGAGTTCACGAACCACGTGTCGAAACCTGCAT
>JAIXYV010000120.1 GCA_027490055.1 Bacteroidota bacterium
GTTGTATTTGATTGGGTCCCAGTTTCTGCTCGACATTGGCGAGAATATACAATGGCACCGTTCCACCGTTAGCAGTAGGCACCATAAGGTTTCTAACATCCTCGAGGTCTTTTCTGCCTTCATCTTTCAGGCGCAAGACCATATCAAAGCGGCGTTCACCTTCAAAAACCTGACCGGCACTTTGCCCGGCGAAAGCGGTATTGACGACTTTATTGACATCATCGATATTAAGACCGTATTGAGCAATTACGGCACGGTTATATTCAATAATAATTTGCGGAATACCAGCGACAGGTTCTACATAGACATCTTCAGCACCCTCAACCTCTGCAGAAAGTTTACCGAGTATAGAAGCGTATTTAGTGAGGGTATCCAGATTTTCGCCAAATATCTTACAGACAACATCTTGTTTTGCGCCGGTCATGAGTTCATTAAAACGCATCTGAACAGGATATTGAAAGCCAAAACTCACACCAGGAACATTTTCAAGTTCCTTACCCATTTTATCCGCCAGTTCTGGAAAGGTTTTGGCACTGGTCCACTCCGACTTATCTTTAAGAATGATCATTAAATCCTGAGCATCTATAGGCATCGGATCTGTAGGCACTTCGCCACTTCCAATTTTAGCCACTATCTTTTCTACTTCAGGGAATTTTTTCATTAATATTTCTGAAGCATCTTTAGAAGCCTTTAGACTCACATTGAGATTACTTCCGGGCAGCACTCTGGTTTCGAGCGCAAAATCGCCTTCTTCCAGAGCAGGAATAAATTCGCCGCCCAATTGGGTTAAGACAATGATAGCCGCTACAAAAAGGAATGTCACGACGGCAAGCGTAGCATTTTTAAACTTCAAAATTACCTTTAACATTTTCAGGAAACCCTTTTCAATGGCCAACATCATACGGTCAGAGATATTCGGTTTATGCTTGGTATTTCTGCTTAAGAACATACTGCTCATCATCGGGATATAAGTAAGAGACAGCAAGAATGCACCAACCAAAGCAAAGGCAACAGTCTGAGCCATTGGTTTAAACATCTTACCCTCTATACCCTGAAGAGAGAAAATAGGAAGATAAACAATCAGGATAATGATTTGACCGAAGACGGCGCTGTTCATCATACGCGAAGAAGACCTGGTGACTTCTTCATCCATTTCTTTGACCGATAATCTATTGATGGATGCATAGTGTTTGTTATGGGTTAGAGAGTGCATCACAGCTTCAACAATAATCACAGCCCCATCGACAATCAATCCAAAATCGAGCGCCCCCAGACTCATCAAATTACCACTGACACCAAAGGTATTCATCATGATAATGGCAAACAGCATCGCTAAAGGAATCACAGAAGCAACGATTAAACCAGCACGGAAATTACCGAGGAAAAGCACCAGAATAAATATAACAATGAGTGCGCCTTCCAACAGGTTTTTCTCGACCGTACCGATAGCGTTATTCACCATTTTAGTTCTGTCAAGGAATGGTTCTATTATAACCCCTTCAGGCAGCGTTTTTTCAATCTGAGCGACACGTTCTTTTACATTTTTAATAATCTGATTGCTGTTGCCTCCTTTTAGCATCATCACAACCGCACCAGCCACTTCGCCTTTATCGTTATAGCTCATAGCGCCATATCTGACAGCTGAACCGATTCTGACATCGGCCAGATCGCGCACCAGCACCGGACTACCATTATCGAGCATTTTAACTTTGATGGCTGCTATATCCTCAAGAGAGGCTACTAAACCTTCGCTTCTGATATAGAGAATACTTGGACCTTTTTCGATATAGGCACCACCCGTATTTGAGTTATTCAGACTGACGGCATCGTATAATTCAGAAATACTGACATTGAGTTCTTTCAGTTTTTCAGGTTTGATAGCAATTTCGTATTGTTTGAGCAGACCGCCGAAGCTACTGACATCAGCGACACCTTTAACACCGAGGAGTTGGCGTCTGACAATCCAGTCTTGAATGGTTCTGAGTTCGGTTGTGGAATAGAGGTGTTCGTATCCTTCTTTTGCTCTAACAACGTACTGATAGATTTCTCCGAGACCAGTTGTAACAGGACCCATTTCTGGGACTGCAATACCCGGCGGAATAACGGATTGTACTTTTTGAAGACGCTCTGCCACCTGTTGTCGGGCCCAGTATACATCCACATCATCATCAAAGACAATGGTTACCAAAGAGAGACCGAACCTGGAGAAACTTCTGATTTCGTGGAGACCCGGAATATTATTATTAGCCTGTTCAATTGGAAAAGTAACGAGGCGTTCTATATCTGTAGCACCCAGAGAAGGCGCAACAGTAATCACCTGAACCTGATTATTAGTGATATCAGGAACAGCATCGATGGGCAATTTTGTCACCTGATAGGCACCGTAGACAATCAGGGTAAGCGTAAACAGACCAACGATCAGTTTGTTCTTAATGGAAAACTTAATAATAGCGTTGAGCATAACTTAGTTTGTTGGGATAAGCGTCATCAAATGATGAGAAGAACCGGAAACAGACGTCTGATATTTGCGTTCATTTTCTATGTTAGCATATTGCTTACTGGCCACTTTGATATAGATATCGAAGCTAATCAGCATAAAGAGCATCGCTGGAAGGTGCAATAAATGCAAGGTTTGTTTCTTTCCTGAGAGGAGGACTACAGCGAGGCAAAGAATAGCAGCTGCAATAAGGCAGATAAGCGCAACATTGAGTATACCAGCGGACAAGAGGAAGCTAATTTTAGAGTGAAACACCTTGAGCATGAAAGCAGCGGTAAGCAGCAGTATAAGGGTGACTGTGCCATGCATGGCAGCAGACTTGCGGACAATAGCGGTGATGATGAGTCCGATGCTTAACAACAGACTGCATACCGGAATCAATTCCGGCATCATAAGAATAATATTCTGATACATTAATTTATTTATAATTTTGATTGTCCCGGCATTTATGTCTGCGGGACGACAGACCCGATAGTGAATCAGGCCTGAGGCGGTTGCCAGATAGAGGCAACATTTTCAGAATTATAAAATCCAGGCACCAGTTCAGGCTTTTTAGCACTTTTCTGGGCAAATAGAGCATGATTAAACGCCGGATGGTAGTCCATTACCATTAACTGGGAGAAACCCTGGCATTCGTGAGATTTAAAAGGAAGATCGTGGTGCTTGCTATCCTGGTCGTTATGACTGAAGTCGGATTGGTAGTGAAGCACGATAAAACTTACAAAAGATAGGTTCTTATCAGAGGCTTTGTGTTCGAGGAAATGCGAGATAAGAGCAGGGACTTTAACCAATTGGTCAAATTCAGAGCTACTAAAGAGCATAACAGCGAGCAACAATATGGAAACAATCTTTTTCAGTAGTACAAATTTACGGCATTGAAACAAAAAAAGCAAACACCTGGAGGTGTTTGCTTTTTTAATATTGTGAAAATTAAGGATTAAATACCCACGTCGTGGTGAGCACTTTCCTGAATATACGGATGGTTAACAGGGATCAGACCGCGTTTGCTTAGAGCAGTTAATACCCAGTACATAAACAGACCAGCGAAGGTAAGCGTCATACCGATTTCAAGGGCACCGATACCAGCCTGGTGATCAATTGTACCTGGCATGAACATTAAGTATAAGTCGTTCCAGTGACCGATTAGGATAACGATAGCAACAAAGGTTAAAATTCTAGGATTACGTTTGTTGTTTCTGGTCATTAACACCAGGAATGGCACTAAGAAATTCAGAATCAGGTTCGCGAAGAAATTGATTTTGAAAGGCATTTCCCAACGTTTGTAGTAGTATACACTTTCTTCAGGGATGTTAGCGTACCAGATTAACAGGAACTGTGATAACCACAGGTAAGTCCAGAAAATCGAGAAGGCGAACATAAATTTACCTAAGTCATGGATATGTTCATCAGTTACGATAGACAGGTAACCGTTTCTTCTAAGGTAAAGCACAAACAAAGCAATGATAGATAAGCAACTTACCCAACCAGTAGCGAAGTTGTAGATAGAGAAGATGGTACTGTACCAGTGAGCATCAACTGACATTGTAACAACCCAGCTAAGGATAGACAATGTGAAAGCGAACACAAAGGTAAAGGCTGCACCGTAGGTGATAGATTTCTTGAAGAAAGTAAGACCACCTTCAGCATCTTCTTTATAAGAAAGACCTCTTAGTTTTTTACCGAACAGGAACCAAACGATTGGAATACCGATAAGGAAACCAAGCGCCATTTTAGAGTTCAGGAACCAGGATTTGTTATCGAGGATTGGATCGAAACCAGGATTACCTTTGGTAATGTGCTGGTGTTCGTAGTGTAACCAGTGGTAGATGTTCTGACCATCCATTAAGAATACGAAAAGGATAATGATAGCACCTATAGGGAAGATGGTACTCATTGCCTGAGGGACTCTAAGGATAGAAGTAGCCCAACCAGCGTTTGCGATGTATTGCAAAGCGAAGAAGAACAGACCGCAGACAGAGATTAGGAGCAGGAAGTAACCATTGATCAACAGATTCACGTAGATTCTGGTGTACCATGGCTTTTCGTGTTCAACCTTTACTGGGTATACTTGTTCGTCGCTGTGACCAACGTCAACACCATTGATATTGATACCAGGGTGCACTGTTTCAGCAGCAGCGGCATCATGAGAAGCGTGAGTAGCGGTTTCAGCTACAGAAGCCTCATTGTGGTGTGTTGTATTTCTTGGAATTGTGAAGATACCTATAACTGTAAGTACGATACCAATCACTAAAAGAGATAAGCTAAGGGTTTTTGCTTTACCTGTAAACTTGTAATTCTCCTGATGAATATGAATGTCGTGTCCGTGGCTCATTTTACTTATTTTTTTTAGGTTCTGATTTAGTTGAGTTCATTGGCATTGCAGCGGCGGCAGTATCAACTACAGCAGCACCTTTAATACCGTTAATTACCTGAATTGGGGGAACCATACCAGTGCTATCCATTAAACTTAAACGTTTAACATAGGTGGCAACGCTCCATCTTTCTTTAGGGGTTAATGCATAGGCATAGCTACCCATGCTATTTTTACCATAAGTGACAACGTGGTAAATTTTACCGATTGGCAGGTTCTGGATGTATTTGTCCTGGTAGTTAGCCCAGCTTGGTTTCAACACTGCTTGTTTTTTAGAAACAGCACCGTCGTTACCACCTTGAGCACCGTGACAAGGAGAGCAGTAGATAGCGAATAATCTTTCGCCTTCCAGTTGATCTTTCTCATCCAGGGTAATATTCATGCTGTTAGCAGCAGAAGCTTCGTAACCTTCAGGGGTATTATCGTAAGGATATTGGTAATCTAACTGACCCATAGCAACTGTACCTTCAACTGGCTCTCTCATGGTCATGAAATAAGGGTTGTAACGGTATTTGCTAGAATCTGAGAACTGACTCATTGGCTCATAACCTTTGGAGTAGTACATATCAGGGGCATATTCTATACCCGGATCATTGCCACCCGCTTTCCACCAGCAAGATGAAAGTGACACGATGGTCAAAGCACTGATGATAAATATTGATTTCTTCATTTTTTGCTTACTCCTTAATTAGTGATTTGAACTATTATTAGATGAACTACCAGTAGCGATAACAACATCGGTGAAATCATCGTAACCATGATTGGTTCTCTCTTTCACTTCTACTGCACCACCATTAATTAACATATTGCTCAATTCTGATTTATTAACACCTTCGCCGTCAGTAGCAATAGCTATTACCATTCTGTCGTCGGTTTGTCTTAAATCAACAAGTTCAGATGGCATTTTACCATGCAACATTTTACTTCTGGTAAAGAACATGATGGCCATACCGAAGGCTGTGAACAGAACACTCATTTCGAATAATACAGGCACGAAACTCACACCAATTGTCGGTTTGTTACCGATGATAATTGGCCAGTCGAAGTGCATCATGTACAACTGAATGGTTGCAGCAGTGATAAAGCCTAAACATCCACTCATGAAAGCACCTACTGGTAACAATGAACGTTTTAAACCCATTGCTTTTTCTATTCCGTGGATAGGATAAGGTGTGTAACAATCGATGATGCTGGCACCTTTTTCATGCACATGAGCAACTGTTTCTAAGAACTTATCAGAATTTTCAAAAATTCCGAACATTACTGTTTTGTTCTTGTCAAGATATAATTTACTGTCTATCATTTATCTGTTTATTGAAATGATTATTCTCTGTTTTTCAAAATACCCTTCACTTCAGCCATGTTAATCACGGGCAGGAATTTGCTGAATAAGAAGAAACATGTGAAGAAAAGCCCGAATGTACCTAAGAATAGGCCGATCTCAACCATTGTTGGAGAGTACATTACCCAACCTGATGGCAGGTATTCTCTGTGTAGAGAGGTTACGATAATTACGAAACGCTCGAACCACATACCTACGTTTACAACGATTGACAACATGAAGATGAACCAAGGTGTAGTACGCGCCCATTTGAACCAGAACACCTGAGGTGCAATAAGGTTACAGGTCATCATACTCCAGTAGGCCCACCAGTATGGTCCGGTTGCTCTATTGATGAAGGCATACTGTTCGTATTCAACACCAGAATAAGCTGCAACGAAGAACTCAGTGATATAAGCCAGACCAACCATGGTACCGGTTAACATTACCACTTTACACATAGCTTCTAAGTGACCGATGGTGATGTAGTCTTGATAGTTCATTACTTTTCTGGCGATTACCAGAAGGGTTAACACCATACCGAAACCAGAGAAAATCGCACCGGCAACGAAGTATGGAGGGAAAATGGTGGTGTGCCATCCCGGTACAACCGAGGTAGCAAAGTCCATTGATACAATGGTGTGAACCGATAGTACCAGTGGCGTAGAGATACCAGCAAGGATCAGGGAAACAACCTCATATCTGTTCCAGGTTCTAACTGAACCAGTCCAGCCCATTGAGAAGAAGTTATACCAGAATTTTCTTCCAGCTGTTGTAGCTCTGTCTCTCACTGTAGCGATATCCGGAATTAAACCCAGGTACCAGAACACTAATGATACAGAGAAATATGTAGAGATCGCGAACACGTCCCATAGCAATGGAGAGTGGAAGTTCACCCATAAAGAACCGAAAGCATTTGGCAATGGGAATACCCAGTAGCCACCCACCCAGATACGACCCATGTGAAACAGTGGGAAGATCGCGGCGCACATAACGGCAAAGATGGTCATAGCCTCAGCAGATCTGTTAATGGACATTCTCCATTTTTGTCTGAACAACAATAAGATCGCAGAGATTAAAGTACCAGCGTGACCGATACCAACCCAGAATACGAAGTTGGTGATATCCCAACCCCATTGTACTGATTTATTTAAACCCCAGGTACCAATACCGAATGCAAGGGTGATACCTAATGTTAAACCTAATATACCCAGGAAAATAACAGAAAGGACGAAGCCTACTTTCCAGGAAGTTGAAGGTTTATTTTCAATTGGACGACAAATTTCGGTGGTAACATCATGCAGAGTTTTATCGCCTGTTACCAACTGTGGTCTTATGACTGAATCGTGAATCATTTTTGATTTGTTATTTTAGGTAATTATGCTTTTGCGTTTTCGATATCCCTTACTTTCACCATGTATTTAACGGCAGTCTGGGTGTTTAATTCTTCTAGTATGCGGTAAGAACGTTCGTTTTTGAACAGTTTGTGTACTTCGCTGTTAGGATCGTTAACGTCACCGAACACGATAGCACCAGCTGGACAAGCTCTTTGACAAGCTGTTTTTACTTCACCATCTGTCAACTTGCGTTTCTCACGTTTAGCTTTGGTTTTAGCACCTTGTATGCTTTGAACACACATAGAGCATTTTTCCATCACCCCTCTGGTTCTTACAGTAACATCAGGATTGATAACCATTTTACCTAAGTCGTTATTGAAATGGAAGTCGAACTTATCATTGTCGTTGTATCTGAACCAGTTGAATCTTCTTACTTTATACGGGCAGTTGTTTGCGCAGTATTTAGTACCGATACAACGGTTGTAAGTCATTTGGTTTAGACCTTCAGAACTGTGCGTGGTAGCAAGTACCGGACAAACAGTTTCGCAAGGTGCCTGACCGCAATGCTGACACATCATTGGCTGGTGAACTACTTTTACATTCTCCCAGTGTGTGAATTCGCCTTTAGCCTGAGCTTCGCGGTTATCTAAAGCTTCTAATCCTTTTTCTTTAGTAACGTTCTTTCCTTCGTAATCGCGAGACAAGAATAAATCGTCGGTGTAATCCACCATTTTACGATTTTCGAAAGTGAAATATCTGTCGATTCTCATCCAGTGCATTTCTCTTCTTCTTCTTACTTCCGCTCTACCTACTACTGGAACGTTGTTCTCGATGCTGCAACTTACAACACAAGCGCTACAACCTGTACAAGAGTTCAAGTCGATTGCCATAGCCCAATGGTGATTTGGAGCACCATCTTTTTTGTACGCTTTAGTTTCCCATAGCGTATATAGGTGTGGCGTTGCTTTATCGTTACCTGCTTTAGGATTCTTTTTGATATCCTCCAGAGTCGTTTCTCTCACTAAGTCTCTGCCCTCGATAGAGTGGTGAGTCTGAGTTTGAGCTAACTCGTAGTTACCGTCGATTTTGGTGATTTTAACACCGTTTACTACAGTATTATAAGTACCATTCTGAACTTTCAGGAATGGATACGCATTTTTACCAATTGATTCGAACAGACCTTTTTCGCCAGCTTTACCCATTCTGCCATAACCAACTGCCAAACCAACGGTTCCGTTAGACTGACCAGGCTGAACAAATACAGGCATGCCATTTAAAGATACTTTATCGTAGCTGATGTTTACTAAGTCGCCATTCTTGATACCTTCTTTTTCAGCAAGGGCTTTCGGTAATGACACATAGTTATCCCAGGTTACTTTACTCATTGGATCCGGAGTTTCCTGAATCCATGGGTTATTGCTTAAGCTACCATCTTTTACTGATACACTTTGGTACAATACCAGATCGATACCTGTTGAGTTACCGATAGTAGATTGTAGATCAGAAACGATAGCGTTTAAGCTAACAGCCATAGCAGGCACGACTGCAGCTTTCGCTGGCGCCATATGCACACCATCATGTAAAGCTTTATTGAATGCCTCGTCACCACTTACACCCATCGCAGCCCATTTAGACTTGATGTATAGGTAGTAAACAGAAGCAGATAATTTTTGGTTATAGATACCTTTGTTAGCGAAAGGATCAGCCGTTTTAGCGGCTAAACCAGCCCAGGTTAATAATGACTCCTGAGCTTGACGGGTAGTGAAGACTGGAGAAATTGTAGGCTGAGTTAACTGGAACAAACCAGCTTTAGGTTCAGCATCATTCCATGATTCCAGGTAGTGGTTATCTGGAGCGATGTACTGACAAAGCTTAGCTGTTTCGTCGGCAGTACCAGCAAATGATACTGACAATTTAGTTTTCTTCAAACCTGCAATAATATCAGCAGAAGCAGGAGAAGAGTATACCGGATTGCTGTTGTAGAACAATACCGCAGCGTATGCACCATTTTTCAAATCATTGGTGAAGCTTACCATATCGGTATCTAAACCTTTGTATTGATTAGAGTGGTTATCCAGATCGATGGTAGTGCCATAGTTACCAAGTAACATGTTGATACCATTGATGACTAATTGAATTTTCGGATCATTAGAACCAGAGATAACCATAGAGTTACCTTTTTCTTTCCAAAGAGCAGTAGCAGTTTGCTTGATTGCATCACCAGCTAATTCACCAGACTGAGCAATCTGAATGGCAGGCTGACCAGCTAATTTAGCGATAGCGTTGTAAAGAGATGTTACATATACTGCCTCCTGAGAAGATTTCATTGGGAATCTGTAATCGGCATTAGTACCGGTTAGAGACAAGTTACTTTCGAAGATAATGGTTTTTAACACCTTAGAATCTGCAGAAATACCATCCACTTTTCTTCTGTCAGCCCATGCTTTAGTAAATTCTACCGGCGAAATCCAGGTACCAAGGAAGTCGGCACCAAAACTTACAACCACATTAGATTTAGCAAAACTATATGAAGGAATAACTTGTTTGCCAAAAGCATCGCGGTTGGCTATCAATATACCACTATAGCTCATGGCATCATAAGTGATGTGAGTTGTATTGGTATATTTAGTTTTGAAGTCGTTGATAACGGCTAAAGTAGAAGGACTGTGAACAGTGCCTGAAACGATAGCAATTTTACCACCTGCAGTTTGAATAGCATTTAACTGAGTGCTTACTTCAGTGTCTAAGGTAGCCCAATCGATATTGGAAGTAGAACCATTAGATACTTTTTTAGGACCGTCTAAACGCTCAGTGTCGTATAAGCCAAGAATTGAAGCCTGACCAGTGGTACAAAGACCGCCACCAGAAACTGGTGATAGTGCATTACCATCCACTTTAATCGGACGACCTTCTCTTGTTTTTATAGTGATACCGCAACCTGTAGAGCAGGCGCCGCAAGTTGAGTTGTAGTAATTGGCAACCCCTGGAGTGATTTCTTCAGGTTTAACCAAGTAAGGCACAACGTTTCTTACAGAAGTAGAGTTACAGGCTGCAAGCGAAACCGCTGCAACGCTGAAACCAAAGAACTTCAGGAAATCTCTTCTGTTTGCATTCAAACCAAGATTGTTTTCGCTGAACACTTCATCTAAAGGCAATGCTTCGTTGAATTCATTCTTTTGGGAAGCCAAAAATTCTTTGGTTCTCAATAATTCGTCTTCGCCTTTCCAGTATAATTGTTTTTTTGCCATTGTTATAAATTAGCCTTTATATAGTAATTGTGAGATTAATAGTGACATTTTGAACATTCCAGACCGCCGTTTTGAGCAGGAGTAATGTTGATTTTTCCGTCTTTAGTAAAGTATTTGCCGTATTCAGAATTTTTGTTATTCTTCTCAGCTTTGATTTTTTCGTGTAATTCTTCGTAGTAAGGATTGTTTTCTACGTCGATTTTTCTTTCTCTGTGACAGTTGATACACCAGCCCATCTGAAGGGTTGAGTACTGCTGAACCACTTCCATTTCCTGAATCGGACCGTGACAAGTCTGACAAGTTACACCTGCACCTTTAGTGTGCATGCTGTGGTTAAAGAAAGCGTGGTCAGGCAGGTTGTGAATTCTGATCCATTTGATTGGCTTTGGATTGTCACCATATTTCTGATTTTCAGCATCGTAATCCATTGCTGCATAGATCTTTTTAATTTCCGGAGAAATCTCACCATCGTATTTATCTCTCAATTGAACCGCTTTGTGACAGTTCATACAAGTATTAACACTTGGAACACTTGCCTGCTTAGATTTCTCAGCAGTAGAGTGACAGTATTTACAATCGATCTGAAGCTCGCCTGCGTGCAATTTGTGAGAGTATTTGATTGGTTGCTCTGGCGCATATCCTTGCTGAACAGCTACTTCAGTTACACCAAAGTAGAATCCGTAAGAGGCCAATGCCAGAATAACTACCATACCAATCGCCATTTTGAAAATGGTTGGATTGATGCGCTTTTTCAAGTTCTCCATTTTTTCATTTGGAGCAGCAGCTTCTTCAGTTTCGCCAGACATTTCCTCATAAGATTTCTTTAAAGAATTCTTGGTTCTGCGTAAAATGTACAGAACAACCATCAGAATAACGATTAAGAAACCTAAGATATATAGGGTAGTTTCGCTGTAGAAACTTGTTTTTGATTCTGCACCTTCTCCGCCTTCAACTTTTTTCTTTACAGGAGGCGTCCACTCTTTGAAGTAAGTGATGATAGATTTTACCTGATCTTCAGTCAGTGATTCAAAATTGTTCATCACAACTTTGTTGTACTCATTGAAGATGGCAATCGCATCTTTGTCGCCACTCGCTCTGAAAGCTTCGTTGTTTCTGATCCATTTCAACAACCACTCTTCTGACCTTCTGTTGTGAACACCAGCTAAAGCCGGACCAGTGGCTTTGTTTTGCATCTCGTGACATGAGGTACAATTGGCTTTGAAAAGTTTCTCTCCTTCTGCAGCCTGAGCTGAAAGTTTAGCCTCTTGTGCTAAACCATTAAAGGAGAAGATTGAGAGGTTGAGTAAGGTTACAATCGTAAAAGCAACTGCTCTTACTTTCAAATTTCTTTTTGTTAGGTGTTTAACCATGTGTTTATGACTGAAAAATGACAATACTAATTAGTCCGCAAATATATTGAGATATTATGCAATGTAAAAAGTATTTATTAACAAATATTTTAATTTAGAATTGTTCTACTCAAATTTTACAATGAGTTGACTGGTAAATGTTTAAGGTATAATGTTTAAGTTTAAAAAAATGCAATGATTAACATCTAATACAATAGAATTTTTTCTGTAAAATTCTTATTTCCTATTCTTATATTGATAAAATAAACGCCAGCGCTAAGTTCAGGCTTATAAGTCTGCAAGGTATGTGTTTCGCTGTAAGTGCAGGTATGTACTTTTCTACCACCAGCATCCATGATATCCATCTCGAAGGCATCGTTGCATCTTACAGTGTAGCCTTTCTGACTTGCTGCAAAGAAATATGGCTTCTCAATTGCTGACAGACTTGACCCGTTAATAGGAGACAAAGTGTAAATCTGTCCGTTGACCGGGTAAGTCTTAATACCATCAAAAGACATATCGGTCGCATCTGCCAGAACAGGATTGGCGGCACTACTGTCAATACCGTACACCGGATCGCCATCGGTATCTAATACCCCTAAATAGAATTCTGAATACTGTCTGGAGCTAAATAAAGATGGTCCGAAATGGTACTCAATCTTATTGCCATTTTCATATAACCATATCTGATTGTTCATGATATATTTAATACTGGTATCCGAGGTTTTCCATTCTCGTATATTATTATACTCTGCCATTAGGATACGATCGCCGACATTACCCACAATATCAAACTTGATTTTCGACTTGGTATAATCCATATTCTCAGGTATTAACTCATCACTGCTGTAATAAATGTAATCTATCCCGGTATCCGTAAAATACACCCCATCAAAGGTGATGAATACATTGTTAAACTGTTTGCCAAAAAATTTGAAAGCAAATGGTAAAATAACTGTGTGAGAAGAATCCCAGGCCGCAACCGAAATATCTGTACCACCTGTCATAGGGGCATAAGTACCCGTCGATTTAGTTAGTCTGTAAAGCATCTGTGCCTCAATATTAAAGGCCATTAAAAGTCCTGCTAAGAGTAGAATTTTTTTCATATTGATGTAATATAATGCAATATTACTTCATTTTTTTGAAAAGTGTCGACTATTAAAAAATCAATTATCGACAACTTATATCTACGATTTTTTTACTTACTTTGCATTAAATACTAGTATGAAAACACCCTATTTCTATCTCACTCTATTGCTTCTTTTAATGGGTTCAGCATGCAAAAGCAAAAAAGATGCTCTATCGACCTTCTCAACTGATTCATCCGCTAAAAACAAAGTCAGTTCTTCCAATCGCAATTATTTCCTTTTCAAACAAGATACCCTCGCCTACCTTATTCCAGCAAACACCGATACCTCAGGCTATAGCGGCCTCCTGAAAGTGGTTTTAAAAATGGAAACACTTTCCCTCGGTAAAAACCTTTACAGCATTTATCAGACAAAAGAATTTGAATTAGACAGAGAATCAGAATTAATAAGTTTTAACCAACAGGTAGGCGTAAAATTCTTCAGAACCTCTATAAAAGAATACGGTCAGGTTAAAAATTACTACAAATACCAGTTATTTATTTTTGAAAAAGATCAATGGAAAATGTGCAGAGAATCTAATGATCTCACTTTACTAAGTATTACTAAAAAACGATCTTCCAATTTGACACGTGAGACCACTTCGGTGTCTTCTACATCTGAGGATGTATCTTTTGCAATGTCCTTCAGCTTTCTGAAGCCTTAATTATTGCATCACTGTGACAGTGCCTTTCTGGGTATAGAATTTACCATCCCAGCCTTTATAAGTCACTATCCATACAAACACATCATTTTGGGCGCCCTTCCCTCTTGTTGAGCCATCCCACTGATTGCCTTTGAAATCGTTGTCCCAGACTTTTTCACCCCAGCGATTGTATACCTGCATTCTAAAGTCCTTGACAAAGGCGTGTGATACCCCCCAAACATCGTTGGAATAATCATCGTTTGGAGAAAAGGCATTAGGGACAAATACCATTGGTGGCTGAATCAATCTGATTTCATTCGAATAACTCTGAGCATCATACCCCTGCAGGCTGTCATTCAGGCCTTCGTGCGCTCTGACGGCATAATAATAGGCACCCCACCAAAGATCGAGATCATCGTCTCTGTAAGTTCTCATTAAGTTGGTATTTACCAGTGAACGTAACATCCCTGTATCTACCCTTCTGATTAATTCATAATTTTTGACCCCTCCCACCCATTCGCGGTATGGCATCCAGTCGAGATCAAAAAACAAATGACCCACTTTTCCTGTGAGCACTATGTTACAAGCATCATTACTAGGCACACTGATATGACCACACTTATCATTAATGCCAATTTTATAGCAATAACTTTTAGCAGCCACATTCACATTGTAATCGGTAAAGCTGGTATCATTCAGACCGTAAATAGTTTTAATTTTCCTGTACCCTACAGAAACCCCATTGATATTATCGGCTCTGTACACATCGTAACTTTCAAAATCCTCTTCTTTACTTGGAAACCAGTTGACCTGCACAGCTCTGTTTTCGAAAACGGTAGCATAAGTCAGGTAAGTAGAATCGATAGGCGTGTTAAACTCTTTGGTGGTATTGATTCTAATACCGGCATCATAAGGTTTTCCGCATATATTATAGCCTACCATAAAATAGGCCAGATTAATATCCCTGGCATCGAAACCAGGTTTATCTCTGAACTCACCCGCATTGGTATCAAACAAGGTATCCAGTACTTTTATACTGCCATTGGGATTGATTCTATTCAGCAATACATAACCAAAGAACCTGTTTTTGTCAAATGCTTTCCAGCTTAATTTAAGCGAGCCATCCTCATTAAAATTTAAACAGAAGGTTTCTGGTGTCACCGTCAGAGGTGGATCTTTAACAACAATTTTGATGATGGCCTGATTGCTATCCTGTGTCGGGCAACCCTGATCGTACACTTTAACTTTCAGACGAATGGTATCTCTTCCGGCGTGCAGGCAGTTAGGATAGAATACGATATTAGCCCTAATGGTATTTTTACCTGGCACCTTGGTGATACTTTTAATAAATGGCAAAGGCTGAGGGAAATTCTTATCATACATAAAATCACCGTCAAGCACGATCCTCAAACTATCTGTTAAATCCTGGTCAGACACTTCAATTGTAAAATTGAGGGTGTCGTTAGCCAAAAGCACAAACATGGAATCTTTGGCACTTGGCTTTCTGTTTAAATTTTCGAAATCGAATTTAAAAAGCGCATTGTTGCAATTATCAGAGTTATTGGTATTACTCCACACCCCAGGCGTTGTTGGGAATAAACTCTGTCCTCCACAACCCGCGCAAACCGACTGATAAACTACCCCTTTTTTGTCAAAGCGACTGGTTCCGCCATCAACATGTTCGTGAGCAGAGACCGTTAATGAACTTTTACCCCCGATATAAGTGGCGTACTGTAATTCGGAAAAGCTTTTACTAAATACGGCCAGATAAAAATCGTCGCCATCAGTGGTTTTCTGAAAAGCATTATTAGTAACAGCCATACCAGAAGTACCTCCGCCATTGAATCCCCCTAAATCTATACCACCCCAGCCTGCAATAAAAATACGCTCGCATTCATCAATCATGAAAGCTGTTGGAGAAATATCGGGTTTAGATTTGGCAGAGCGACCGAAAGTTGTCTCCAGTTCGACAGTCGTTAACATGAAGTTAAACTTCTTTAAGAACATTCTGGCATTGGGCGTGCCATAAACGTTTGGCGACATGTTGTGCTGACCTTCAGACTGGCCAAATATGAAAGGTTTTCCATATTTGTCAACTTTCACAAAGTAGCTTTGATCGTAAGCGCCAGTGCCAACAAAGGTGCTGGCCATTAAGTTTAGTGTATTAAGATCTATTCTTCCAATAAACCCATCGGCTCTTCCGCCGTTGGTTGAAGAGGACATGCCGGGAACTGAATATCCGAAAGAAGATGAGGTTGTTCCCCCGGTAATATATAGATCAGAGTGTGTTCCTAAATCCAGACCATAAGCTGCATCATCGCCACTGCCTCCAAGATAACTTGAAAAAAGCATGGTTGACAAATCGGCACTTAATTGAAACACACAGGCATCCTGACCACCACCATAGGTATTATCGAAACCAGAAACGATTGGGAAATTAGATGAGGTTGTAGTTGTGGCAACATAGACCACATCATTGGTATCAACTATTATCTCTCCTCTGAAATCATCGGCATAATTATACAGCAGACTGCTAATGGCTCCAGAGGCTCTGTCGCCGTTCAAACCATCGAAACCAGATCCACCGACAAATGTACCCGCAATAATATCAGTACCATCTGAAGAGAACTTCACCACAAAGATATCAGAGCGTCCGTTGAAAGTAGCGTCGAAAGAGGGACTAATACCGATGGGAAAATCGGCCGACTTAGTGGTACCCATTACCAGGAGATTGTTTAAAGAATCGACAATCATACTATGCGGCTGATCGTTGTTCATCGCCCCGCCGAGGTAGGTAGAAAACAACAGCGTTTTACCATCTTTCTCATATACAGTAATGCCACAGTCGCGTTCGATATAGCCAATTTGTCTGTTCTCCTCAAATCCACCGGCAAACGCAATCTGATAGGCGCCGGCAGTTGTTGGGAAACCGAAATCGAAGACAGTACCACCAGCTATCCCCCTACCCTTATGGTCGAAGGTAGCAGTATAACCAAAATTATCTGCTTGTGAGCCGCTATAGGTAGAGAACACCAATACTGGATCGATGACAACCACATTAGAATAAGCTCTTTTATTGCCCAGATTAAAACTGAGTACATTGTTTGTAAGCTGATAAGCCGAAGAAAGTATTTTATCACCTCCTTTGGTACTTTCGTAAACAATCGGTCTTTGCTCAGAAATATACCCAAATCGGGTTTTCACTTTCAGAACCCCATCAGAAATATACAGGGAATCCTGACCCGTGTAGGCCATTTGAATATCCTGAACATCGCCACCGGGCTTGACTATAAAATTATATTTTAATCCGGCTTTATCTTCGAATAATTCAAAATCTATGTTCTTATAAATCCCGGTGATGTATAATTTTCTGTAACTGTAAACTTTCGATTGCCATTTGTCAGGCTGATTCCCTTTGTAAAAGTTGCTGTAATCCGAATAGGGATCTTGACCGCTGTATATGGCATCAGGATTAGCGTTTAAAAATTTAACCTTTAGCACATGAACATCCAGAGCAGAGTCGAACTGATGCTCGTGCTGAGCTTCTGCGAGTTTTCCGGCATCATAAAACAGATAAGTCAGTTCGGCGTTTGAGACAAATAGCTTGCAGGAACGGATGTCTGATTTAAATTTAACATTGTCGTCCCACTGACCCATATTGGGCGTAATTCTAAACTGTGCTTTAGATGTTAAGCATACGCCAAGCACCGCGAGAACAAAGACGATAATATGTTTACCTTTAGGTATCAAAAACTACTCAAATATACTATAAATTTCGCTATTCATAAAGTTAGACGCTAAAATGCCTGTGAATGTTGCATTTAATCTTTAAAAATGACATTAAATACAAGTAATTTTGCCGGGCAGATGACTAAAAAAGATTTGAGAATTGTTTTTTTCGGCACACCCGACTTTGCGGTAGCTTCTTTAAAGGCCATAGTTGAAGCTGGTTATCAAGTTGTTGCGGTTGTTACAGCTCCTGACAAAGCAGCAGGCAGAGGCTATCAGCTTCAGAGTTCGGCGGTTAAAAAAGCGGCTTTGGAATTGGGTTTGGATGTCTTACAGCCAGAGAAACTGAAATCCCCTGAATTTATCGAGACCTTAAAATCGTATCAGGCGGACTTACAAATCGTTATTGCATTCAGAATGCTACCAGAGATAGTTTGGAACATGCCAGCTATGGGGACCTTTAACCTTCATGCCAGTTTATTGCCTGCCTACCGCGGTGCTGCGCCCATTAATCACGCCATCATTAATGGTGAGACAGAAACTGGCAATACCACCTTTTTCCTCAAACACGAAATCGATACCGGAGCCATTATTCTTCAGGACAAAGTTAGCATACGCCCGGAAGACAATGCCGGCACACTGCATGATAAACTGATGTTGAATGGCGCTGAACTTGTTGTAAAATCACTGGATGCGATTATTTCTGGCAATTGTCAGTTAAGCGAGCAACAACATGGAGAATTCCCAACAGCACCAAAAATTTTCACGGAGACCTGTCAGATCAACTGGCATCAAACTGCGATACAAGTTCACAACCTCATTAGAGGATTATCACCCTACCCCGCTGCCTTCACTGAATTCATGGGCAAGAAATTGAAGATTTATGGCAGCAGCACAACGAACGAGGCAGCCAGTCAGCCTGGCCTCATAGAAGTTTTGGGTAAAGACCGATTAATTGCGCATTGTGGAGACTTCATTTTAAACATCACCGACGTGCAATACGAAGGCAAGAAGCGCATGCCTGTAAGAGATTTCCTAAACGGTCTGAAGACTACTTAAACGACTTAAGGCTGCCATTCACCATGTCGATGATTTCGGCATTGTACCAATTGATACCCTCGACTTTTTTCACCAGAAGTTTTCCTTCTTTACTAAAAAGGAAAGTGGTTGGAAACGCTTTAACACCCAATTCACCTTTCAAACTTTTAGCAGAATGATAGATAGGCAAACCTGAATCATATTGTTGTTTAAACCCTTTCAATTTTTCTACTGGCTCATCGCTCACCAATAAGATTTCGATATTATCGCCAAAGTGCTGTTTAAGCTGTTGCAACTGCGGTTGTTCTTCAATACAATCACCACACCAGGTCTGGAAATAACTAAGGATATAGACTTTATTTTTAAGTTGGGCCGGATCATACACCTTGCCCTCCAGGTTGGTGAGCTCAGGAATTGCCGGAACGACAGCCGACTTCATATTGCGGTATACTAAGAAAGTGATTATTACCGAAATCAGAAGCGTTAACAATAATAGAGGTTGCAGTTTCACGGACGCAAATATATAGTTATGAGCACTATTTTATCGAAAAAATTATATTACTGAGATAAAACCAATAAATTGCGTCCAAATTTTTATAAAATGAAAAAGTCTCTATTAATTATTTGTTTATCAATCATCGGAATTAGTCCTGTTGCCCTACAGGCTCAAAGAAAAAAGGACAAAGATGCAGAAACTGTCAAGCCACCTGTTGTTCCCCCTGCAGCAGCTCCGGCAAGAATTGAAGATAAAGTAAAAAAATGCAAGAAACTGGATGGTTTGTTTACACTTTACCGCGATACCACCAACGGTTCTTTGCTGATGCTGATTAAAAAAGAACAAATCAATAAAGAATTTATTTATTTCAGTTATGTCGAAAATGGCAATACCACTACCGGACATAACAAAGGCACCTTCAGAGACAATAAGATTTTCACCATCAAGAAATATTATAGCCAGATAGAGTTTATCACTCAGAACACCTCTTTTTACTTCGACCCAGCCAATGCGATTTCAAAATCTGCAGATGCCAATATTGCCAATGCGGTAATGAGCAGCGAAAAAATAGTTGCGGCAGATGAGAGCAAAGGCGAATACCTGATTGAAGCGGACAATTTATTTTTAACAGAAACATTGTACCAGATTAAACGCGGAGGCATGTCAGCGCCAGGTGTTTTCAACTTAGGTATGCTGAGCAAAAGTAAAACCCGTTACGACAATATCCGCAACTATCCTGAAAACACGGACATAGTGGTGCGATATGTCTATGATGACCCTTCTTCGAGAGGAACAGGTAGCGAAGCGATCACAGATGGTCGATACGTAGACATCAGACTTCAGCATAGTTTTATCGCCATGCCAGACAATGGCTTTACACCGCGTATGGATGACCCAAGAATTGGGTATTTCAGCACTCAGGTAAATGACATGACCACGACAGATGCGCTAAACTACCGCGACTTGATTCACCGTTGGCGCTTAGTTAAGAAAGACCCTAATGCGGCAGTATCAGAGCCAGTTAAACCTATCGTTTGGTGGATTGAAAATACCACTCCAAAAGAACTGCGTCCAACC
Source organism: Bacteroidota bacterium (assembly GCA_027490055.1). Lineage (GTDB taxonomy): Bacteria > Bacteroidota > Bacteroidia > NS11-12g > UBA955 > JABMMZ01. The sequence goes on from JAIXYV010000120.1 coordinate 20,234, forward strand.
ATTAAGGAAGCCATTTTACAATGGAATATTGCTTTTGAAAAAGCTGGTTTTAAAAATGCCGTTGAGATTTACGAACAACCAGACGATGCGACTTGGGATGCGGGTGATATAAGATACAATGTATTGCGCTGGACCAGCAGTCCAGAGCCCCCATTTGGCGGCTACGGACCAAGTTTTGTGAATCCACGTACAGGTGAAATACTCGGTGCCGATATTATGCTGGAATGGGTATTCATAACCAATAGATTGAAATCACAGAAAGTATTTGACAAAGCGGGATTAGAGTGGTTAATGGAATTAGAGCAAACGCCTTATGAAGATCCACATGGCTGTGCCGCCGGCGAACACATGCACATGCAGAATTTACTGGGCTTACAATATCTGGCCATGAACAAAGCCGACGAAGTGGAAGTAAGCAATTTTATTAAAGAATCTCTTTACTATCTGGTATTGCACGAAGTTGGTCACACAATGGGTCTGAACCACAACATGAAAGCCAGTCAGCTGCATTCTCCAGATGCTTTATATGACATAGCTAAAACCAGCGCTATCGGATTAACCGGCAGTGTCATGGATTATCCAGCAGTTAATTTTAGCAACCGCAAGGGCATGAAAACGCAGTATTATACAACCCGCCCGGGACCGTATGATTTGTGGGCTATAGAATTCGGGTATTATCAGGAAAACGACGAATCAAGCGACAAAACCAGAAGAGAAACTATTTTGATGCGCAGTACAGAGCCTCAATTGTGTTTTGGTAACGATGCCGACGATATGCGTGCTCCAGGTAAAGCCATAGATCCAAGAGTTATGATTGGCGACATGAGTTCGGATGCTATTGGATTTGCTAAAGAACGTATAGGTTTAATTAAAACCCTTCAAGGCAGTTTATTAAGCGAGTATGGCAAACAGAACAGAAGCTATCAGGAGCTGCGCAATAGTTATTTTGTGCTGACCTCTGAATGGGCTACTCAAGCGGGTGTTGTTTCAAGATACATCGGTGGCATCTATGTCGACAGAAGTTTCAGCAATCAAAACTCGACCGTAAAACCACTGACACCAGTTCCGTATGAGACACAGAAAAGTGCCATGAAATTACTAACAGATAATGTTTTCGCACCAAATGCTATGGAAATTCCGACCGACCTATTACCATACTTACAACAGCAGCGCAGAGGATTTAACTTCTTTGCCTCTGGCGAAGATCCGAAGATTCTGGACAGAGTATTGAATGTACAGAACATGGTATTGATGCATGTCTTACATCCGAACACCCTTCAGAGAATAAGCGATAGTAAATTGTATGGCAATAAATACGACCTAGGTGAAGTATTTAAAGATTTGAGCAATGCGATTTTTGCAGCGGACATGAACGGAGATATCAACATGTACAGACAGAATTTACAGTCGATGTACATTCAATACCTCACTTTCATTGTTGAATCACCTGTTTACGACTTCATTAGTAAGGCAAAAGCACATAATCAGTTGATTAGTCTTCAGAAGCAAATCCAGTTAAGTTTACCTTCGTCGATAGGAAATGCCAAAGAACATAAGATTTATATACTTTCGTCGATAAAAACCGCATTAGAGGGTAAGAAGTAAATTATCCACTAAATTGAGTAAACCTACATAACTAATTGATTGTCATTTTATTATATCGATATTTTTAGGTTAAAAAAAATCTAAATTTGGAATTGCAAGTCCAAAATTTACATTTGTTTCCTATTAAACTTAATCGCTTATTGAAATGAGAATTTACATTGGAAATCTTAACTACCGGTTGCGAACCGAGGAGCTAAAAAATGCCTTCTTACCTTTTGGTGAAGTCATTGGCGCTAAAATCGTTCGCGATCAGGAAACAAAACGCAGCAAAGGCTTTGGATTTGTTGAAATGGCTAACGAAGCAGATGGATTAAATGCCATCGAAGCCTTAAACGGAACAGACCTGAATGGCAGAAACATGATCGTTACTCAGGCTAAGCCTAGAGAGAACGTTACGCCATCAGACTCACAAACTTCAGAAAATTAATTTTTTTTTATTTCTCTCTTTAAAAGACAACTTTCGGGTTGTCTTTTTTTTTTGAGTAGTCTAGAGGTACTTCCTTTGAATTAAGAATTTAAGCATTTCTGTTAAATCTGCTTCAGAGGGCACTTTAAGAACATGGAATTTATTGTCCTTATAGGTCAGCAATCGCCAGTCGCGACTGTTTAAAGCCGATTCTGTGGCCGTACAAATCATCACATCTTTGGAGTTAAAAATCTTGTAATACCGGCAGAGTCCTTTTTGCCCTTCAAGAGTATCTACAGTAAATGAACCGATACGGATTTCATCTTGAAGAATATTATCGTCGTAGTAACTAATTTCAGCATAAATACTGCGCACAGCGATTGTAGATCTAAGACGGGTAACGGTATCCTGACGGGTTTTAACACCTTTTATTTCTGCCTCTGAAATTCGCCCTTTTAGAGTAGTGAAAATAAAGGCCTGATTGGTATCAACACCATACTGATTGATCAGATTGTACTGGCAAACAGGTTCGAAAGGATTAAAGCCTGGCGATTTGTGTTTGATGTCGCAGGCGATTTCAAGTCCGGGGAACTCATAATGCGTATAGAACACCACTTTATTATCGGGCGTTCGGTAGTTTAAAAGTTCGGTCACCATTAAGACCTCTTTTCCTCCGGGTAAATAGATGGCTCTTGAGCTTGCACCTAATACCAAATTCTCTTCGATGACAGAAATTAGTGCGACAGCTTTATTGTTGCATAACAGTGTGTCATTTTTTACTGAAACACTTTGTTGAGCAGGCGACTGGGAGAAGACAGACCAGTTTCCCAGAAAGAGTAAAACAATTAGTATATATCTCATATTAATTACCTGAAATTGACAAATTCTTATCTGTCCAATCGATCTCTGCACCTTGATTCCCTGCAACCAGACAGATTTTATCCTTTACTTCAGAAAGACAATTTTTGTACCATTTTTCTCCGGCTGCGTCCATATTAGTTAATGGCTCGTCGAGCAATATAATTGGCGCTACAGAATACAAGCAGAGCGCAGTTTTTAGTCGCTGTTGCATACCACTCGAAAAATGTTTGACAGGCTTATTGCCATCTTTTACAGAGAACATTGATTGCTCTATAAATTGGTCGTAAGACAGCGTTAACTTATTTAGATTACCATACAACTGGTGTAATTCTTTAATTGAAAATTCCATTGGCAGTTCCATATAAGGCGAAGAAAGCGACATCATGGCATGTGGCTCAAAATCGGCCTTGCCATCAATAAGAACCTGACCTTCAGAAGGCTGAATCAAACCATAAACCACCTGCATGAGGGTCGATTTACCGCTGCCGTTATGTCCTGTGATGGATAAACTTTGTCCAGATTGCAGAGACAGATTAATCTCTTTAAACAGCCAGTGGCCTTGGTATTTTTTTCCGATATTTTGTAAACTCAGTTCCAATTCAGTGCAAGTATACTATTTATAATTTGAAAGCGAGGGTCATTTCCCTTTTGCCATTAGCGCCCTGAGGATGTTCCAGTGCAAATCCGAGTTCTTTCAGATTCCTTTTAAACTGCCCCTGTGCGCAATAGGTAGTAAGCAATGCTCCAGCCTTCATCAATCGACTTACTTTTTCGAGAGACGACAAAGACCACATCTCGGGTTGCCTGGAAGGCGCAAAAGCGTCGTAAAAAACTAAGTCGAACGGTTTAACAGTATCCGGAACTAACTCATCCTCCAAATCCTGGAGTTTAGAGTCAGAAACCATCATCTGAAAATTGGGCTGGATGTTTTGCCAGACATTAACAGATGCGAGCATTTTATCAAGCAAAGACAAGTTAGGGGGTTGTTCTGAAAATCCTTGATAATACGCCTGTATCAGTGATGTATCAAGTGGATAAGGTTCAAGACTGTAGTAGTTACAAGTTACATCCTTGGGTAAGTATTCGAGACTGAGCAAGGCATTCATTGCAGTACCGAAACCTATTTCAAGCACGTTAATCGCATTTCCAGCAACAGGCAATTGCTTTAACAAGCCATTTTTTATATAGACATGGTAGCTTTCGGACAGGGCGCCGTTAAGAGAATGGTAGGTTTCGTCGAGAGCAGGATCATACAGGGTGTTACTGCCATCGGCTGTCTTTTTAATTTGTATTGGAGACAGACTCGACATTAAGCCTTTTTTCTGATAGTTCTTTGCTCGATACGTTTTTCGTAATCGCTTCCCTGGAAGATGCGGTGCACGTATATACCAGGTGTATGAATATGATTTGGATCCAGTGTTCCAGCCGGCACCAGTTCTTCCACTTCGGCGATGGTGACTTTCCCGGCCATGGCCATCATAGGATTAAAGTTTCGGGCGGTATCTTTAAAGATTAGGTTACCGTGTGTATCGCCTTTCCAGGCTTTCACAATAGCAAAATCGGCATCGAAAGCATATTCCATCAGATAGGTTTTACCGTCAAACACACGCGTTTCTTTACCTTCAGCTACTTCAGTACCCACACCAGCAGGGGTAAAAACAGCTGGCATACCATAACCTGCGGCCATGCAACGAGTAGCTAAAGTGCCTTGAGGAATGAGTTCTACTTCTAATTCTCCGGAGAGTAGCTGGCGTTCGAACTCTGCATTTTCGCCCACATAAGACGAAATCATTTTTTTCACTTGTTTGGTTTGCAACATCAGACCGATACCAAAATCATCTACCCCGGCATTGTTGCTAATGCAGGTTAATTGTTTGGTCCCTTTTTTTACCAGAGCAGTAATACAATTTTCGGGGATACCGCACAGACCGAAACCACCGAGCATTATGACAGCACCATCGTGTATATCTTTGATTGCTTCATCAGCATTGGCAACAAGCTTATTCATGCTGCGAATATACTAATAAATTTAAATGCAAAGAGGAGCAGAAGCATCGAATTCGGACCATAAAAAAAGAAATTTAAAAAAAAATTAAAAATCCATGCAACACTTTTGATCGAACTGGTGTCTTAATAAAAAAAGAAGATGTAGCGAGCGCTGATAAGTTTAAGTTCTCATGATTCAATAATGCAAAAAGCCCGGTTAAGCCCCGGGTTTTTTATTTTTTACACAAAACTGGCAGCGTGAATTGCCAACAATGCGATATTTTTTCACGACTATTGTATAAACAAGCCTAAAATGAAACACCTAATAAGTCTCTTTCTTTGCCTTATGACACTTAGTTCAGAAGGCCAAACACTGGTTAAAGAATTTACTCCCGGCGACTTCGGCTCTTATTTTTATTTCATGGGGAATACCCAAAAAGGATTTGTAATGAATGTGTATAATCCAACATTTGGAGTAGAACCCTGGATTTCTGATGGCACTAACGAAGGCACCTTTATGTTAAAAGACATTGGTCCGGGTGCCAGCAATTCCCTGTTTTCAAACGATGCTTTTTCAAACGATACAATATTGTACTTTTTCGCCTTCAATGAAAACAACAACAATGTGATCAATTTGTGGCGCACGGATGGTAGCAGCAATGGCACTTATTTCATCGACTCACTTGGTCCTAACTACCCAAACAAATACTACGAAGAAGCCACTTTTTATAAAGGTGAGTTTTACTATTTTATAAGCTCCCAAAGCTATAAATCATTGTACGCCACAGATGGCAGTCAAAAAAAACCCAGAAAGATTTATACATTTAACGACAGCAACTATAGTTCGCGTTCGAGCATCAAGGTCTTTAACAATCAATTGTACTTTTATGGCTACGACAAAGATCATGGCGCAGAATTGTGGACCTCTGACGGCACAAGTGCGGGCACAAAACTTGTTTTTGATTTAAATACCGGACCTAAATCGAGTATATACAACAATGGGCAAATGGCAAGGTGCCAAGACAAGCTGTTTTTTATAGCCCAACGGGACATCAAAGAAGGATATGAACTGTTTTACATCAGCACACAAACAGGTGGGCCATGGTTATTTAACGACTATACTCCCGCCAGTAATGTTTCTTCTAACATCTATCTGATTGAAGGCAATGATTCCTTTTTCATGTTCAATGTCAATAATATTGTCCGCCCAACAACCTATGTTAGCGACGGCAACTGGAATAACACCCGTAAGTTTCATGAGCCGAAAGATCCTGACCCAAATGACTATTTCTACACCTACGGAGTACATCAAACAAAAAACTTCACACTTGTAAGTTCATACACTTCGGTTACAGGGGCAGAATTATTTAAAAGCGACCAGCAGTTTAATAACCTGGGATTATTAAGAGATATTAATCCGGGGATTGGGAACAGCATTAATGGCAACATAACTAAAATTTTTGAAGTCGGCAAAAAAGCTTACTTCTTAGGATTCAATTTTATGTTGGGCAATGATATTTGGGTGACTGATGGCACGAGTGACAGCACAATTTTATACCTTGAGTTTGCTGGCAACAACCAAAGTATGAGTGACATTTTACACCAATGGAATAACCGTTTGTTCTTTGCAGAAACGATAGACGTTAATATAGGTAAAGAGTTATATGAATTGAACATTAATCGCAGTTCCAGCATCGACCAGCAAAACCTGTTTAATAGTGGTGTACACCCCAACCCCGTTTCGGCCGGTCAAGTTCTATACTTCTCTAATCAAGCCTGCAGTTTTGAATTATACAATACCCTTGGACAGCTTGTGTGGCAGGGTGAATCAGTTGATGGCAAAAGTACTTTACCAGATAAGATCGACAAAGGCATTTACTATTTATCGGTAACAAAAGAAAGAAGTAATATCAGAACTAAAATTATCGTGCAATAGATCAGCCTATACCTGTATTGAAAAAAGTGTTTAGCTCAAATGCATTACAAGGATACAAGACCCTGAGTTGCGGATTGATAATTAATTTAAAAAATACTTAAAATTTGTAACGAAACATCAAAAAAACACGTCTATTGTAAAAGGAAACAAAATTATGATCAAGAATATTACTTTATTTATTGTCTCACTTCTATGTTTTTCTGTGCAAGCTCAGCGTCTGGTCAAAGAGTTTTCTCCCGGCAAGGGCAGTTGTTTTATCAACCACATGGGAAATCTGGATTCAGGTTTTGTTTTTGCCTCCTATACAAGTGAATTCGGATTAGAACCATGGATATCTGATGGCACCGCAAAAGGCACTCGTTTGATTAAGGATCTTTTTCCGGGCGCGAGCAGTGGCATGGTTACTGACTTTATTTTCGAGGCTGATTCATTAATATACTTTATTTCACAAGATGGCGCCACCTATTTTTTATGGCGGACCAATGGCACCTCAGAAGGCACTTTTAAACTCTTTGATTTTGGCATCGATATTCCAAGTAAATTTTACAATCAAGGCATCTTTTACAAAGGCAAATTTTACTTCGATAATCAGAACGGCAAAAACAATAGTTTATGGTCGACCGACGGCACCTTAGCTGGCACAAAAATGGTCTACAATTTTAATGATTCTGGCTTGCAGAGCAGAGTTGTCTTAAATGAGTGGAAGGGACAGTTGTATCTTTTCGCAAGTGATCAGGAACATGGCACAGAGTTATGGACTTCAGACGGCACTACTGCAGGCACTTTCCTGCTGAAAGATATATTTCCTGGGGTGAACAGTGGCGTCAACCTGGGTCAAATTAAAATGGAGGGAATTGGCAATCATTTATTTTTTACCGGCAGAAGCAGCGAAGAAGAAGGCTTTGAACTATACACAACTGATGGCACTGAAGCAGGCACCAAATTATTTAAAGATTTTGCACCCGAAATATTTACCTCCTCTTATCCCTCAATCGTTAGAGGTAACGATTCTTTCATTCTAATTAACTCAACCACTAAAACATGGAAAAGTGATGGCACCTTAAAAAATACTAAGGAACTATATATTGACCCAAATGATAGCTTTGGTTACACGTTTGTTTTCGATGCCACCCCTTATAAAGGCAATTACATTCTTAATTTTTACAACAACCAAAGCGGCACGGAACTGTATCTGAGCGATAGACAATTCAATAATCTTACATTGATAAAAGACATCAATCCCGGGTTTTCCAGTAGCACCGGCGGTCGGCTCTACCTAAAGGGAGGCAAACTGTATTTCTGGGCATTTAACAATATGCTGGGAAGCGACATCTGGGTAACGGATGGCACATTCGACAACACTCTTGTTTTCCTGGAATTACCATTAAATCTTGGCAACGAAATCATCATAGAATGGAACAATCGTTTGTTTTTTGTTGGCACAATGGATCCTCAAATCGGCTCAGAGCTTTACGAAATAATTTTCAAAGCCACAGAGATCAAAGACAATAGTATTGCGTCTTTCAAGCTCTACCCTAACCCGGTAAAAGTTGGCGCATTTCTGCATGTGTCGGATATTGAATCCAATATTGTGCTATACAATGTACATGGTCAGAAAGTTTGGGAAACCCCATCCTTAAATGGTATGGTTCAAATTCCAGACTACCTTTGCAAAGGTATTTACAACATTAGCATACGCACTTCCGAAAGCGAAACACATCATAAAATTGTCATAGAATAAGAATCATTCTTTAATTCCTGATAATTTTTGTAATATTGTTTTACCAATGAAAACAATAGGTCTGTTTGCTTCCCTTCTTTTGTGCAGTCTCCTTCAGGCTCAGACTCTGGTGAAAGATATCAATACTGGAGCCGGCAATTCATCACCTGTTATGCTCGCCAGCTTAAGTCGCGGTTTAGTGTTTGCTGCAACTTCGCCAACATTTGGTGCCGAAATCTGGATTACCGACGGCACATCTACCGGCACCTATATGCTCAGAGACATTCGCCCGGGATTTAGTTCTTCTTTAAATCAACTCAACATATTTGTCAGTGGCGATATGTTGTATATGGTTTTGATGGATTCTACTAATACCAATGCCAATAATTTATGGCGCACCGATGGGACGGTTCAGGGCACCATTAAAATGACGACTTTTTCGCAGTCTTGGCCTGTTCCATTTGCCTCTCAGAATCAAATCAGTGGCGTTAATGGCAAATGCATTTTTGTGTATGGCGACAATAACAATAAAGAGCTTTGGGTTTGTGATGGCACAGCCAGCGGAACAAAACTCTTAAAAGACATTAAGCCTGGGAATACTGTAGGCAGTAATCCTTATAACCTTGTGGCTATGGGCGATCATGTCTATTTCTTTGCCGACGATGGCGTGCATGGTTATGAGCTTTGGCGCAGCGATGGCACCGATACCGGCACTCAACTCGTCAAAGATGTTTTTCCGGGTATCATTGGCTGTATTCAGAACCTCGCTCAAAACACCAACATGGTGGCCGGCACCGATAAAGTCTATTTTTCCGCCATTTCAGATGTCACTTTAGGTTTCGAACTATTTGTCTCTGATGGTACCGATAGTGGCACCCATATGGTTAAAGACCTTAATCCTCTACCCTTTGCCAATTCAGCTTTATTTATCGCTGGCGCAGCCGATAGTTTTGCTTTGGTATTTTACAGAAAAGGCAACATCAATTATTTATGTCGTACTGATGGCACCGAAGCGGGCACTTATGATTTACTCGATAGTTCGGCTTTAATTACGACGATTCCAAACTTCAGGACTTTTGTCAATGCCGGCGAGCAGTTATACTTTAGTCACTTTACTCAGAGTGAGGGACAAGAATTATGGAGCAGTGATGGCACTAAAGAAGGCACTGGTTTATTGCTGGATTTGGCACCAGGCACCGCAGCAGGCTTTTCAAATATCATGTGTGCTCACGAAGGCAAGGCTTATTTCGCCGGAATAAACAATCTGGTTGGTCGCGAACTATTTGTGAGCAGCGGTTATAAAGGCACTACCCAATTGTATTTAGATCTTTTTCCAGGGGTGTTTTTTGGCAATTTAGCCTCCATGATGATACACGATAACAACTTGTATGTCTCTGCCAATACCAACAATGGCAAAGGGGTTGAATTATACAAAATAGATCCTAATAGTTTCCTTGGCATATCTAACATCTCTACGACTGATTTGTCCATTTGGCCTAACCCAGTTAGAGCAGGTGAATCCTTGTTTGTTTCTGATCAGGCTGACTTTGCCTTTACCCTACAAGATTTAAGCGGTCGTGCCATCTCTGAAGGCAATGGTTTCGAAAATCAAATTCAGATACCTTCTGACATCTCGTCTGGGCTATACCTACTGACAATACGTTCAGACAAAGGCATCTTTAACACAAAGATTCAGGTATCCAAGTAAATATCATAATTCGGTCATTTTTTAGAAAGCATTAGATTATTACAAGTACTAATCTATATGTTTGTAGTGTTGAATTAGATACCGCATGTTGTTCAGCAAAGCTAAAACGTGACGACGTGATGTTTCCCAATATTCGATAAGTTTAAGTAAAAGGAGCCGGTGTAATAGCCGGCTTTTTTATTGCCTGAACCAGTTGCCGATACATCCGCCTAACTCCATCAGCCAGGCTATTCCGGCATGTACCATAATACCACCAAAAATACTTTTGCTGTGGTAGGCAATCACCCCTAAAATAGTCCCACCAAAAAATGAACTGATGGCCTCTCCCATCGGCTTGCCATAATGTATGCACAAATAAAACGAAGCCATCGGCAAAATTGCTCCCATACCGACATACCTTGTAAATGCCATCACCATAAAACCTCTGAAGAATAACTCAATCGAGCTAAAATCTATCCCATAAAAAATCTCGTACACCACTACCTTCCATGTCGCAGGCTGATAAGGATTCAACTTATTAAAGCGCGGATAATAGTCGAGGAAGTCGCTTAAGAAACTTGCTCCAACAATTAGCGGCACCATGCACAGCAACAAGTACCAGTATACCTTCGAGTGATGGTTCTTTAATGAAACCCCATAGAAAGGCTGATTGCGTCCGCTCAGGTACCACACTAAAAGGAGGGGCAAAACCAGGTACAGCCATCTGAAAACATCATTAAATACCATCCCGTTTAAGACAGCCTGATCTGGTTCAGAGATTGCAGCAACCCAGTGATGGTGACGGTAAGTAACGGCTCTAATGGCGAAGATAAAAAAGCTGGAAAGCAAGAGTAAGACAAATCCGGGTTGTTTCCAGAAACTATAATTTTTAGTAAAGAGACTATAAAGCAGATAGGCAAAAACAGTGTGTACGGCATACAAGGCGACAAAAGCCAGATACTCATCGACACCATGGCAATTATCTATCATTTTTTGCATACCCAAACCGTAATTGATATAGACACTGATACTACAAAATAACAGCAGAATCAGCCAATGCGCCCAATGCTGAGCCATTACAAAGGATTTTAATTGTTGGATAATGGTTTTCATATGACTAATAAATTGCAGCCCCTGGTATCGCTGTAATCGATTCGACCAAGTATTTCGAAACTTCCATCATCATATACTTTGCCTAAATCGGAAGTCGATATAAAGGCACACGACTGCAGGTTTGACAAATCGCAGACATTAACAGCACCATGTCTGTTAAGGAGAGGCACAGAGAACGGATCATTGATCTCTCTAACTGTAATGCGCATCTGAGGCGGACAGAGATAGCGACCATCAGCCAAGGAGTAGGCCTGAGACAATAGTTCCGTCATACCATACTCGCCCCCCACTGCTGAAACACCAAAAGCATTTTTAAGCACATCGTGAAGTTCGTGTCGGGTGATTTCTTTACGTCTACCTTTCATGCCACCCGTTTCGATGATGCGGGTATGTTTCAAAGGCAATTGAAACTGCTCTGCAAGATCCAGTAAAGCATAGGTTACGCCCCAAAGTATGGTCGGAATTTGTTCAGCTTCATTGATCAACAACTGCTGATGCAAAGCTGCCATATCGTAGAGGTAAAAAGCAGATTGCGGATATTTACTATTGGCAATGAAATGGTTAACCTGGTACACCAGAGAAGATTGCTGGCGTTCGAGATAAGAAGGCAAGAGCGCAAGATGGCAGTAGTTTGCAGAATTCCCAAGGGCGTGGGTAAAAGAGCGGACAAAAGCCTCCTCGTAGCGTTCGGTCGTATCCAGAAAATGCCGACTGACACCTAAGCCAGTGGTACTGCTACTTTCGAAGACCAATGCAGGCTCGAAGGCATCCGTCTTAACCTCAAAATTTTTAAAAAACTCAATTGGCAGATAGGGAATCTCAGCCACTTTATTTACATTTGCTACATCTGTTTGCAGGTAGTTTAAAAACGACCGGTACACTTGGCAATGCTGACTCTGGTATTTGAATACTTCAAGGGCCACAGCGTCGAAAGTAGACTGATTGACAGTTTCCACCCAAGCTTTCAGACCTTTAATATCCATGCTTCAAAAATATATCTTTTTACTTGTAATTGTATGGCTGTCGGGCTGTAAAACCGAAGATTTCGGATTTCCCGACGAACCTGTCATTACTTTTAAAAGCATGGAACAATACAAACTGAATGGCAGAGATTCGGCAGTAGTCATTGAATTTGATTACACAGACGGCGATGGCGACATAGGTTTGGAACCATCAGATTCACTGGCCCCGTTTCAGTTCGGCGGACCCTATTTTTACAATTTACAGATTACTGTTTGGGAGGTTGACAACGGCATTTCCAAACCTTTGTTAATTCCTTCAAGTACAGACACCATAAACTTTAACGACCGCATTAAAACACTCACTCCCAGCGGTAAAAACAAAGCCATTTACGGCACCATAAAACTGAACCTTAACGCAAAACCCTATTTTAGTTTGAGTCCCGATTCGATGTTTTACAAAATCCGAATCACCGACCGCAAGCTGCACCGGAGCAATGAGATTAGTACGCCCGTAAAACCCTTTGTTTTTTAGTTAGAGTATGAGAAGTAGAAATTACCTGGTTATTATATTGTTGTTTATTGGTTTGAGCCCTCTAGTTGGACAAACCCCTCTTAACACCTATATCAAAGCCCCGGACACGGCAATCAAATATCCATCGGGACTGAAAAGCAGTGCCAACAACATCGTTTTGCAGAAAGCCCTGGAAGAAAAGAATAAGGAACTGGCCAGTATCAAAGTTCAGACACAGGCTGCCCATCTCGACGACCTGATGCACCATAAAGAAAGAGAAGTATTTGTTATTGGCATTGCATTATTGCTTGCACTGGTTCTGGTGATCTATTATTTATACAACAAACGTGCGCAGCTGCACAACAAAACACTTTCCAGTATCAGTCAGTATCAATCGCATGAGTTGCGATCTCCACTTGTTAAAATTATGGGTTTGGTAGCTGAACTGAAAAAATCTGAAGCGATAAAAGATCCAGAGTCAAAGAAACAATTGCAAATGCTGGAAACCTCAGCAGAAGAGCTGGACAATGTCATCCATAAAATTGTAAGGAAATTGGGCGAAAATAGAGATTAATTGTTATTGATTTTAGGTCCCACCCAATAACGATTAACCGATAACTGGCACCGAGGGCACCGGGCTATTTGTTTTTTTTATAAACAATGATTCTGGAATGCCGCGGGCATATCAAAGAACATACTCCTGCGCAAGCCCCCATTTCCTAATTCCTATATCCTAATTCCTATTAACGATTAACCATTAACCAATAACCATTAACCAATAACCATTAACCAATAACCATTAACCATTAACCAACCTAGAATTTATTCTTCCACATCATGCTCTCTACAGGACGAATGGTGCGGGTATTGTACTTGGCATTTTTCTTTTTATTGTACATGGTTTTTACATCGCCGTTTACAACAAAATAGATAAGCTGACCGATAGGCATGCCGTAATAGATTCTAACTGGCTGGGCAACGCTAATTTCCAGAGTCCATGTATTGCAAAAGCCCACATCTCCTTTACCTGCAGTAGCGTGAATATCAATACCTAAACGACCGGTACTGCTTTTACCTTCTAAGAATGGCACGTGAGCATGCGTCTCTGTGTACTCTTCAGTAACACCCAGATATAAAACACCAGGCTGAAGAACATACCCTTCCTGAGGAATTTCGAAATGATCAATCTTATTGTGAGATTTAGCATCCAGAACTCTGTCTTTGTAGGTTGCCAGATACCTGCCCAAATGCACATCGTAGCTGTTGGTTCCTAAACATTCTGGTCGGTAAGGCTCAATTAAAATCGTTCCTTTTTCTATTTCGTCAAGTATTTGGTAGTCTGTTAATATCATTTCTCTTGTATTTCAAAGCACTTTAGCGTGCGGTCATCACTGCACGAAATAATAGTGTTTTTATCAATCCACAAAATTTTATTCACTGAACTTGTGTGAGCCCCATATTTTTCGGCACTTATCACTTTCAACAGCTCGCCCGTCTTAGTCTCCCATAGCTTTATCATCTTATCCATTCCTGAACTCATTACCCAGCGACCATCTTCACTCATTGCAAGTCTGTGAATATGCAGCAAATGTGCCTTCACTTCTCTGACACAATCTTTGCCTTTGTACCACTTTAAAACGGCATCTCTGCCACCACAAATCAACTGATCGCCACTTGCATCATAACTCAAAGCAAACACCGAATTGTCAAAGGCCTCAATGATACCCTCAAGTTGCAGCGCATGATTCAGCAAATACACTTTGCCATCTGAAGCGCCTATCGCATAGCCGTCTTTAACAGCAATGATAATGCGCAGAGATTTACTGCTCAATTGAATCTTTCTTTTGACGTCAAACGCCCCATCAACTTCATACAGACAGCCATCACCTGCTACAATTAAGGCGCCATCGGTAACTGGCACAACTTCAAAAATGGGCGCGTCGCATAATTGTAGATGTTTCTTCAATGAAAAATCTTCAAGAAAGAACACCGAGAATAAACCAGAACGGGTACCGGAATACAAGTACCTGTTATCGTTTGCCAGAGTGTACACCGCCTGATGATGCCTGATGACTAAGTTGCCATCCGCTTCGCCCATGTGCCAGCATACAATCATACCATCGCCTGCGCCGCTAAAAATTCTTTTAGCAGAATGTTCATAACACAAGGCATAAATGGCTTGGGAATGTCCGGCAAACTCGCGTATTTTTACAACTTCTACTGACATGCCACTGATACTGGAACGACAAATCGGGACTGCAAAGAAAATAGGCGTTTGGCAAATAACCGAGCCAATTGATTTTTTTCTTGAACAACTTGTTCAGGCAGATATTCCTTCCATTAGTCGAAAGCGTTTGTTGGAGCAATCTTGTTCCGCTCATCTGCTCAACACCCTGCTTAACAACACTGTTCATCATCACTTAGATAAAGACGCTAATGGCAAGCCTTTTTTAAAAGACCATTCGTATAGCGTCAGTTTTAGCCACTCTAAAGACATGGTGGCTTGTTTAATCGATACCGAAGGCGGACCAACCGGCATTGACATCGAACATACCAGAGAAAGTATACGGGCGATTGCACCGAAATTTGTATCAGAAAAAGAAGGATTATTAGAAAAAGATTACTTGCATTTTCATCTTATTTGGGGAGCAAAAGAAGTTTTATACAAAATTTATTCACTAAAGGAACTCGACTTCCTGGAACATCTTTCAGTTGATTTTCAGAAAGATATAATTGGCCATATCCATAAAAACGGCTATTCTGCCTCTTACAAACTTCAATTTGAAGAACTGAATAATTTTATTTTAGTATGGAACATTTGAATATTAAGTAAAAATACTTAATATTGTAATGAAACTCATGCAACGAAAATTGTCATTCTCGCGTCTTAATACAAAATGAAACACTTTAAAGCCATATTGCTGGTTTTTATCTTGATGAATTCTTATCAGAGTCTTCAAGCCTGTGATGTTATCAACGGCTCTGATATCAAGTTCATTCATATTAGCCGGTACAAATACCATGTAAAATTTATTCTGTATCATCAATGTGTGTGCAAACTAGGCATCATGCCAAAATTCACCATTTCGTGTGATCAACATTTAATTACTATTGTACCACCCCGTACAAGTATCAGAGATATTACACCAGTTTGTAGTAACGGTCAGCCGCCATGCTCAAACAGCGGCTACAGTGGAACAAGATATGGTATAGAAGAACATATTTTTGAAGATACGATTGATTTTGAAAAATCCCCTTTTAATGCTATATTAAATGGCAATTGCTGCGAAGTTAAATTCAGAGTTGCTCAGCCATGGGGACTGGTTGGAACTACCACCGCAACCACTACTTATGGTGGTGAAGCGATGTTAAACCTTTGTACTACAGGCAAAAAAGGCAACAACACTCCTACTTTATCGACCATCCCAATGTCGTTTATGTGCTGTAACCAGCCATTTACTTTTAATAACGGTGTATTTGATGCCATCGATTCTGACTCCTTAACCTTCGAACTCGATGAGCCATTGAGTGCTACTTTCGGACCAGTAACCTGGATTGCACCTCTTAATAAAGACATTCCATTAACACCCTATTGTCCACCAAATCCAGGAACGGTTAATTGCCGCGCTCTGCCAAATGCAAAACCACCAAGAGGTTTTTACTTTGATAAAGAAAC
>JAIXYV010000018.1 GCA_027490055.1 Bacteroidota bacterium
ATCTCTTTAAGCCATATTTTTTTTAAGAGGGCGTTAGTTTATTCAATGCTGCTCAGCTTTAGAGGTGTTTTATGAGCCTTAAGTGTGTCGCTTTGGTGGCTACCTAATCGACCATAGTAATATAAGGTTTAATAGAATGTAATTATATACGAAAGCGCTTGAATTGTGTAATACTGTTCTTCTCTGTTTACATCAATTTTGTACCGTAAGATTTTTACAAATTAACACCATCATTATGACAAGCAACAACATTAAAAGCGAAGAATTTAAAATCTCAGGAAACTGGATTAAAACTGCCAAAGCCATTCAGGACAAATATGCGCTATTGAGCGATGCCGATCTAAAATTTGAGGCAGGTAAAGAAAACGAACTTTTGGGTCGCATCGAAACCAAACTCAAAATTGAGCGCGACGAAGCGATAAAAATTATTAAGAAATGCAAGGTAGTCTAACTAACACATTTTAGTTAAAATTTGGAAAAGCAGGTGATAAGCCTGCTTTTTTGTTGTGTCAATTTTGCAAGATAAATGCTTTGTAGTGTAATAATGTTAAGTGGTTAAGTATGAACTTTGAATAAAATAAAACATTATGCTAAACACCTTTAAACGCTTGTTCAGAACCTTGCAGTTTGTAAATACTTTTAATGGTAGAAGAGGTTCGTCGCCTTTAAGCTTTGTTCATGGTAATACCATCATTACCTTGTCTAAAAACATCTACAGAAAGAAAACGCAGACAGATTGACAAAATTATGTAAGGATCCTGTAAAATGATATAATTTATCCAAAACGCATAAGCAGATCTTTGTTCACGAATTAATCTATTGGAATATGAAAAACTATAAAAATTTACTATTGATGTTTAGCCTGGCTCTGGCTATTCATCTCGAAGCACAAGAGCCTGTTAAGGCCCTCAAGTCTTATGGCAATACTTTAAATGTCGGAGTAGGCGTGGGTGGTTATGGAAGAAATTACGGCGGCTACTACGGTTATTTAGGTCGCAACATACCTGTATTGCATTTGGATTACGAATTCAATGTCGCCAGAGATTTTACGCTTGCGCCTTTTATTAATTACTCTTCGAGCACCCGCGAGTATTACTGGGGGAACAATCTGCATCCATACCGTTATTATGCCTATCATGAAACCGTTATACCTATTGGCTTAAAGGGCACCTATTACCTGAACAGGGTTTTAAAAACACCTCCTAAACTGGATGTTTATCTGGCTGGTTCGTTGGGATTTGCGATAGTGAATTCGCGCTGGGATTCTGATTATTATGGCGATCGTCAATATTACAACGATCCCAATCCCTTGTTTTTAAATATCCATTTAGGTGGCGAATACCATGTCAACAAGAGAATTGGTATTTACCTTGATTTATCAACTGGGGTTTCGACATTAGGTGTGGCATTTCACTGATTTCAATTTTTAAACTTCAATTTTTCTAAGGCACTGATCATTTATGATCGGTGTTTTTTAGGGCAATATAGGGCATGTTTTGTTACAGGCGTGTTAAAATGGGTTTGTTGTTATAAATAAATGCAGTAATAGTCTGATTAATAGTATAAGGCATCAACAAAATACTATCTTTGAAAAACCTATCACTCTTTGACAGCCTGAATAATAGTAAATTGAATTAGAAACATTAACAAAAAACTCATAAACTATGAAATTATACATCCAGAACATGGTCAGTTTGCGTTGCAAAATGTTGGTCAAATCAGAACTCAATAAACTTGAGATTCCTTTTGCTTCACTGGAGCTCGGTGAAATAGATCTTTTTGAGCCTCTCAGCGAGTCGAAACGCCGGGAATTACAAGCCGTTTTACACTTGTCAGGACTTGAAGTAATGGATGACAAGAAAGCGATTTTAATCCAAAAAATTAAGACAATCGTTATAGAACTTATCCATTACAGTGATGAATGGCCTAAAGTGAATTTTTCGGTGTATCTGAGCGAAAAACTAGGAATTAATTACCATACCTTGTCGGAGGTGTTTTCGAGGACTAAGGGCATTACCATCGAGCATTTTATTATACTGCATAAAATTGAGCGCGTCAAAGAGCTCATTATATATGATGAAATGTCTTTATCGGAAATTGCCTTTATGATGCATTACAGCAGTGTCGCGCATTTGTCTAATCAGTTTAAGAAAATAACGGGACTGACACCTTCGTTTTTTAAGCATCTGAAAAGTCATAACAGAAATACACTTGAAAGTTTGTAATTGGACAAAAAGCAATTCGTAAAATTATAATTTATTGCAATAATTGTGTACAATAAACGGCCTCTAAAAGTGCCAATTTTGTGCGGTAGAGAAAATCTTTCTCTACACATTTAAATGACAATGAAAACAACAACAAAATTTATCGCTTTCGCTATCGTTATAGCCGGAGCCATGGTAACGGGATGTACATCTAGTAGTGAAAAAGTAAGTAATGCGCAAGAAGATGTTACAACAGCAAAAGAGGGGGTAACAGAGGCAAAAGAAGATGTAACAGATGCACAGGCCAAATTGGAAGCATCTAATCAGGATTATCTTAAGGAGGTTGATGCCTATAAAGTGGAGACCAACCAAAAGATTTTAGACAATCAGAAAAGTTTGAAAGAATTTAATGAGAGAATAGCCAATGATAAGACAGCCGCTAAAGAAGAGTATCGCAAGAAAATCGCTGAGCTGGACAGTAAAAATACAGACATGAAGCGCAAGCTGGATAATTTTAAAGCCAATGGTAAAGATAATTGGGAAACGTTTAAAACAGAATTCAGTCATGATATGGATGAATTAGGTAAGGCGTTTCGCGATTTGACGGTTAAAAACACCAAAAAATAGTATGAGAATCAGTAATTCTGTTAGTAATGGCTTATATAGTCTTGCTGTGGTTTTTGTGATTTTATGGGCCATAGGATTTTTAGGCTATAATTTCGGAGGGATCATTCATATTCTCTTAGGAATAGCGCTTATTGCTGTTTTACTGAATATTATCAGATCCAATTAATTAGTTATAATCAACATGAAAAAAATAATTTATATAGTAAGTGCCTTTGTGTTACTTACTTTTAATCAAGTGTCCGCGCAATCAGATGATAGAAGAGAAAATCTGGAACTTGGAATAAAAGGGGGAGTAAATCTTTCCAATATCTGGGACGATGCTAGTTCTGATTTCCAATACGATTCTAAAATAGGGGGTGTGGTAGGGGCATTTATTGGTATTCCAATTGGTAAAATGTTAGGCCTGCAACCAGAAGTTTTGCTTTCACAGAAAGGGTTTAAGGGCTCAGGCACCTTGCTGTCGGTTCCATATTCTTTCACCAGAACAACTACCTTCCTTGATATTCCTTTGCAGCTTCAGTTAAAACCAACAGAGTTCTTTACTCTCCTGGTTGGTCCGCAATATTCCTATCTGATTAAGCAAAAGGATAATTATACCTTTGGTTCAAACAGTACCGATCAGGAACAGGAATTCAAGAACGAAAATATTCGTAAGAACATTCTTGGAGCTGTATTGGGAGCTGATTTTATCTATGAGAATATTGTGATATCTGCACGTGTTTCGTGGGATTTGCAAACCAATAAAGGAGATGGCACCAGTACCACTCCCCGCTACAAAAATCAACTGGCGCAGTTGACGGTTGGTGTAAAATTGTAATAGAATGGATAACAATAATGAATTAGAAAAAAATAAGGCACATATCATTGTTGAAATCATTGAATATTTGCCAGAGTCAGTCGTTAGTAAAACGATTATTAAAAAAACCACTGGGAATGTCACTGCATTTTCAATGGCGGTAGGCGAGGGATTGCTCGAAAGGTCAAGTCCTTTTGATACCTATATTCAAATTATTGACGGAAATGCCGAAGTGATGATTGATGACAAGAAAGTAGCACTTAAACTTGGAGAAGGAATTGTTATTCCTGCGCATGCTAAGCACAGTTTTAATGCCAACGAGCAATTTAAAATGCTGTCTACTGTTATCAAAAGCGGTTATGATGAATTTGATTAAGTGAATTTTTGCGATAAGTATTCCGGGCTGGCATTTGCTCATTCTGCCAGTTTGGTTTTTTTAAAGGAACACAAATAGTACAATTGGTCGGGATTTTGGAATTAAAATACTGGTGATAATTTTATCATCAGTATTTTTTTTTTATTTTTTTTTAAGCAACGGATTTTAAAAAGCACTTGTCTTTTAATCAAACCCACTTGCTTATGATGAGATATTACTTTTTAACCCTGATTTACTTTTTTCATCTCATTCAAACGCAAGCCCAGGGCGAGAATGATAACTGGATTTTTGGCAATGGCTGCAATATCTCTTTTGCCAGTGGTAAACCAGTGGTATTGCCGCCATTAACTTCATTGAAGACAAAAGAAGGTTGCACTTCTGTCAGTGATAAGGATGGAAAACTCTTGTTCTATTCAGATGGTATTAGTATCTGGAATGCTGATCATACATTAATGCCAGGTGGTACAGAATTGAAGGGTAATCCTTCATCTACCTCGTCTTGTGTTATAGTGCCTTATCCAAAGCATCCCGGGATGTATTATGTGTTTTGTGTTGAAGCTAATGGTACATTAAATCCTCAGGTGACTTATAACGTCGTTAATCTTAGCAGTTTTAACGGGCAAGGTGCGGTAACAATAAAGAATCGTGCGATATTATCGAGTTCTGATGAAAAAATAGCGGTCACCAGACACTGTAATGGCTACGATTTCTGGATTGTAGTGCATCAGGCATATAGTAGTTATTATCATGCATTTTTATTAAGTCAAAATGGTCTATCAACAAGACCTGTAATGAGTGAATTGCCTGAAAGTATGGAATTGCTGGCTGATATTGGTTTTCTGAAATTTTCTCCAGAGGGCAAGTACCTGGCCGATGCCAGATGTTTAAGTAAGAAATTTTTAATTCATAAGTTTGATAAAAAAACCGGAAAAATTAGTCCATTCATGGTAGATAAGGCTAAAGGTACACTTTGGGAGAGTGGCCAGACTTTTTACGGTATTGCTTTCTCCCCTAATTCTTCCAAAGTTTATACCACAGCGCTCGATCTGGGCTATGTTTATCAATATAATTTACTGCTCGATTCTTCTAAAATTGCCCAGAACAGAAAGATGCTTCATGCTTTCCCTAACAGAGTAGGTGCCATGCAGCTTGCTAAAGATAATAGAATTTATTTCACCAATGGATATAATTCAGCCTATTTGCATTGTATAGATTCACCTGAATTGGATGCTCAAAATTGCGGCCTTATCAATTATAAAATTAAGTTAAACACATTAAGTCAACTAGGTTTACCAACTTATGTTGAAGCACCTGAGAAGTATTTCAGTTTGGGCAAGGATAATATGATTGTGTTATCAGGCTACAGACTGGATGCCAAGATAAAAGGTGCCAGATATTTATGGTCAACAGGCGAAACCACACAGTATATTACCGTTAGAAAGTCGGGTTCATATTGGGTGAAAGTATTAAGTATAGAAGATTGTGCTTTGTTAACAGATACGATATGGCTTGAGTTGCCATACTACGATTTTAAAGTGACTAATTACTCGAAGAGGCAGTATGACTTGTGCACTGGGGATTCTTTAGTACTCCCGCCATTTATAGCCGATACCAATTTTGTTAGTTATAACTGGGTAGTATCTGGACAAAATAATGGATTGCAAGAAAAGGGTAGTGGTAACTTGCCTGGTTTTAAAACCAAGCACCTCGAACAGGATGATTCGTTTAAGATCATTGTGATGACTGAAAGATTGGGAATTCCGGGAGATACCATAGTGTTATCTGTAAAAGTATACGCTAAATCGCATATTGTGTTGCCTCCGAATGTCAATGTTTGTGAACTAAATACGGTCAATATAGATTCAATTAAAATTGCACCTTCTGATCGTAAGGTCTATTGGCAGCATACCAGTCAGTCTGTTGGCTTAGTATCTAATGGTCGAGGTCAGATAAAGCCATTTAAAGCACGTGAGCAATCAGGAACTATCATTGATACATTTTCGGTTAAAGTTAGTCACTCAGTTTGCCCAGAAGTAAGTGGACAGTTTTTTTTGACAGTATTTGATAAAAAATATGAGCAGGATCTTTCAGAGGAGTATTGTTCTGGTGATTCTGTAATTGGAAAAAAGGTGTTATCGCGACTGGCAGTTTCTCAAGACAAGTTAAAATGGTACAGAAAATCGGATGATATCCCCCTGGCAGATTCTGGTTCTTTATTTTTCCCTGATTTTATCTGGCCTATGTATCAGCAAAATGAAAAAGCCGGATTTATGCTGACAATATCCAGCGAATATTGCGGGACTGATACTGTAGATTTGTCTATGGTCATTACTGCTCGTCCTGAAATGAAGATACACGCAGTGGACACTTTGGTAATTTGCGGAGGTGATAAAACTGTTTTACCCAGAATTGAATTAGTGTCACCTCTGCATGAAAAATACTGGTTTTCAAGTGCCATCTATGCTGGATTGCCTTTAGTTGGTTACGGTGATTTTCCTGAAGTAGTTTCAGTAGTGGATACAGTAGATCATTATACAAATATTAAACTAATGAGTAGATCCGGACGCTGTGTTGGAGACAGTATTGAGATAACTGTTCTAACTAAAGCGGTCCCCTTAACTATACCTATGCCGGATGTTTGGTTTTGTGAGGAAAGCAGTGTGCCTGAAATTCGCTTCAAAAAACATGGGGAAACGCAACAGCTTAACTGGAAAATATCGGGAGAAAATGTATCTGGTATGCCTCTGTCTGGATCGGAGTTTATTCCGGGATTTTACATTCCTGATATCGGGCAAGATGAAAAATCTGTAATTGTTTTTCAAACGGAAATTAATGGTTGTAAGGGTGATAGTCGAAGTTTTGAATTCAAAGCAATATCAAGGCCAGAGGCGAGTTTCTACTATGTTTCAAGGTTGAATGCTCAGGATGTTCAATTTATCAATACTGGAAGAGATTATCAGTATTCAAATTGGTATTTTGGTGATGGCGATAGCAGTGTAGAACGCAATCCAATACATACATATAGTTTTAATACTGAATTTCTTGCTACACAAATTTTAAGCAATGGTTTTTGTACAGATACTTTTTCACGCGAGGTGTTTGTAAACTTCCAGTCTTACAACCACATTCCCACTGCTTTCAGTCCCGACCAGAATGACATGAACGATGGTTTCAAAGTCTTTAATGCTTCTGGTTATGTTACATTTTCTGTCTTCAATGCCTGGGGTGAATTACTTTATACTACAAATAATAATACCGCCTGGAATGGCACTTATAAAGACGAACCATGTCAGCAGGGTGTGTATTTGTATGTTGCAGATATAAAAGGTAAGGATAATGAAATACTACAGTTTAGAGGAACAGTTACACTGTTGAAGTGATTACTCTTAGCGTTTAAATTTGTAGTACTTTTTATTAGGCAATTGCACTGCATTTAAATCCTTGTCGTAAGTTAGGGAAGGAATTGTGAAGATGCCATCACTTATAGTCATTGTAGTCATTTTAACCATCGTCATGCTTATGGAAATGGCTTTGTTGCTTTTGACGATTTTTAGTGGTAATGAACCGGCGAGTTTCATATATTCGGCCCAGCCGTCATAATTATGTTTACTGTATAATGTTGGGTCAACTTTAGCAGTCTCACCATTAAAGTAGTAATCATAGGCCCCGGATTTCCATTTAACCCTTACGATCTTGCAAGGAATTCCATTGACCATGGCGACAGTGTCCAGTAAAAATACTTTAGGGGCTTTGCCCAGAATGCTTTGCTCCATATCCATGGATGCATCCACTGCTTCACAAATATCAGCAGAATCTATGTTTTGAAAAGTGAAAATTTTATTGCTGTCTGTTCTGTAAATCGACCAATTGCCCGAATTGCCTAAAAACGAGTACATATTGCCTTGTTTATGGCTGGTGGTAATAGTATCCCAAAATAGCCCTTCGCTTTTCATCTTTTCTAAAATAACAGATTTGGTGACGCCCACTCTGGTAATTTCTTCAGATAGTTCGACGTCTAAAACATAGGTAATAGAGCCTTCGAAATTTTGAGCCTTGGATTGGTTAAACATTAATGTCGCGCAAACGACCAACAAAGTTTTAATTTTGAGTTGCATAAGGGAATTAAATTTCAGCAAATTTAATCAAATAGTTGAAATATGCGGTAGACCGTGGGTCCGACAGTTATATGGTGGTTTTTGTCCCAGTCATTCCAGGGCCAATCCCATCATCCCAGCCAATGTTCTCGGCCTCATTCCCCGTTCCTAATCATCACCAATCCTCTCTTCCTGTCAATGGTCATAGTGACAGGCGCATTGCTCAACGGCATGTATAGAAAATTGCAATAAGTTTTTGTAGAAGTATAGGTGTAATTATAGTTATAGTCATTGCCCATTTTGATGCAAGTGTTATCAATGAAATTTGTCGTGTCTGTTTGTGTTTTAATTTCAGAAAAGCTGACATTGAAAATATTTGGCATCAGTGCGCTGTGGCAGGTAATGTCTAAGGTGTCTGAAGCTGTTTCGCGCGGCCCTAACAGGATGCCATCATCGCCCAGCTTGCCGATGTGCCATTGCTTTGATGCTGATATTTTAAAGATAGTGCGCGCTTGTATAAAATGACCATTGCTATCTGCTAAATAAAATCCGCCACAACAATCATTGTAAACAAATTTATAGGTCTGGGCCTGACTGATCATACAAATGATAGTATCCCAGTTTCTTTTAGCATCAGTTCTGAAATACATAGTGTCTAACAGATCATCAGTTTTTACTTTGATTGGCGGACTTCCATAAGTGAGGTGCTGACCGGCAATTACCCATTCACTGTTCAACTGATCTTGTTCGGAGTGGAACATGGTATCAGTGGTGAACACTGCAAACTGAGCTTTCAGCAGTCCGGGTACCCAGACTAATACAAGGAAAAGTTTGAATCGCATCTTTAGCGAAGATATAACTTATTTCGATAAACAGTTCTGCTATATTTGTGTTATTCAAAGTATGGAATTGAAAGTGGCTGAAAATCTCTTGCTACAAGACGGCGAAGCATATTACATCGCTGAGATTTTTAATGAAGACGCATCAGCCGTTTTTTTTAAGGCACTGCTTGAAGAAATTCCGTGGCAGCAAGACGAGGTTAAGGTGTTTGGTAAAACCTATATCACCAGCAGGAAAACTGCCTGGTATGCGGATGGTGATTTATCTTACACCTATTCGGGCGTAAAGAAACAGGCCCTTTCATGGACACCAACTTTGTTAACAATTAAAGCGCAGGTAGAGAAGGTTTGTGGTATAAAGTTTAATGCCTGTTTGTTGAATCTGTATCACAATGGCGAAGAAGGAATGGGCTGGCACAGTGATGATGAGCCAGAACTTGGTCAGTTTCCGGAGATTGCCTCTGTTAGTTTTGGCGCTCAAAGACGATTTGATTTTAAGCATCAATCCTTGCCTGATAAAATCAGTGTAGTGCTTGAGAATGGCAGTTTATTGTGGATGCGGGGTGCTTGTCAGCGCTATTGGAAACACGCCTTACCCAAGACTAAGAAAGTCAGGGACATGAGGATCAATCTAACCTTCAGGAACATACTTGAATGAAAATAGCTGGCCAGGAAAGATTCTTTTTTGCGTTATTTTTAATTGTCTGTCTGCTTTTTTCTTTTCCTATTAAAACCATAATTTTGTGAAGATGAAAACGAATAGTCTGGTGACCTGTCCGAGCTGTAAAACACAGTTCAGTATTGAGTCTGCGTTAACTGCCGATATAGAGAAAGAGATCAATGATAAACTCAGAAAAGAGTTTAATGATAAGTACGTAGCCGAGAAAAAAAAGGTAGAGGAAAGTCTGCAGTTGAAAGAAGAACAGCTTAAGCAGGAGCGTAAGTTGATGATGGAGGAGCAGCAGAAAGAATTGGCTGAGCGCAAGAAAGAGATTGAGGATATGGTGAAA
The DNA here is from genome assembly GCA_027490055.1 of Bacteroidota bacterium. Classification (GTDB taxonomy): domain Bacteria; phylum Bacteroidota; class Bacteroidia; order NS11-12g; family UBA955; genus JABMMZ01. The sequence goes on from JAIXYV010000018.1 coordinate 9,947, forward strand.
GAAAAACTCAATAAAGAACATGAGGAGATGATGCAGGCGCTGAAGAAAAATAGCGAGGAGCAGGAAGAGAAGTTGAGAGAGTTTCGCAAAATGGAAGTTGAAAAGATGGAGCTTCAAAAGCGCATTCACGAAATGGCAGAGTTGCACGACTTTGAAACAAAGAAATTGCTGATGGAAAAGGAAATGGAGTTGAAAGAACGCATCATGAAGGAAGCCGATCAGAAGAATGAGCTGAAGTTTAAAGAATATCAGAAACAAATGGAAGATCAGGCCAAGCTGATTGAAGAGATGAAGCGCAAGGCCGAGCAAGGCAGTATGCAGATGCAGGGAGAGGTTCAGGAGTTAGCGTTGGAAGAGATGCTAAATCAGACCTTTCCATTTGATAAAATTTCGGAAGTGGGTAAAGGTGTAAGAGGTGCTGATTTAATTCAAACCGTTGTTAATAATCAAGGGATGGATTCTGGAACAATTGTCTGGGAAAGTAAGCGTACCAAAGAGTTTCAGCCAGCCTGGATAGAGAAGTTTAAAGCAGATTTCAGACAGAGTGGAGGCGATATTGGTGTGATTGTAACACAGGCCATGCCTAAAGACATGGATAGATTTGGTATGAAAGATGGTATTTATATTTGTCCGTATGAAGATGCTAAGAGTTTAGCATTGGTGCTGCGCATGTCGCTTATAAGAGTGAGTGAAGCAACATCGGCTAACGAGAACAAAGGTGAGAAAATGCAGATGCTTTATTCGTTCCTGACGGGTAACGAATTTAAGCATCAGATAGAAGCCATCACTGAAGGGTTTATGAGTATGAAGAAAGCCATTTTCAGTGAGAAGGCCGCCATGGAGCGCATCTGGAAAGAGCGCGAGAAACAGATTGACAAAGTATTACTAAATGCTGTAGGCATGTATGGCAGTATAAAAGGGATTGCTGGTTCGGCTATTTCAGATATTAAAGGACTGGAATTAGGGAATACCGATACTTTACCTCCGGCAGAGAATGATTAATTCGGTTCAGTTTCCTCAGTTTGAAGCGCACAAGGCCGTGCTCATCGATGTGCGATCGCCATCTGAGTACAGTGAAAGTCATATTCCAGGGGCTATTAATATTCCTCTGTTAAATGACGAACACCGCAAATTAGTCGGTACAACCTACAAACAAATAGGCAAGGACGCAGCTATGAAACTGGGGTATGAATTGGTAACACCCATTCAGGACAGTTTTGTCAGTCTTCTGAAAGCGCATACCCAAGACTTAGAAGTAAAGATTTATTGCGCCCGGGGCGGATTAAGAAGTCAGTTAATGTCCAAGTATTTTATGGATCTTGGGTATCAGGTCACCCACCTAAAAGGCGGTTATAAGGCCTACAGAAACGAGATATTAAACATTATTGGTCGCTTAAAAAATATTCGTATTCTAAGTGGTTATACTGGAAGTGGTAAAACAGAAATTCTGCAATCGCTCAGAGATTTAGGAGAGCAAGTTTTGGATCTGGAGGCCCTGGCCAATCATAGAGGTTCAGCATTTGGTGCTTTGGGTCAGCACAAGCAACCGAGTTCATCCATGTTTCATAATTTAATTTATGATGTTCTTAAATCTTTTGATGATTCAAAAATAACCTGGGTTGAAAGTGAGAGCGTAACGATTGGAAAAGTGTATCTGCCAAAAGAACTTTGGGAGACGATGAAGCTGGCCGAAGGGTATGAAGTTATTTTGCCAATTGAAGATCGTGTCAAACACACACTAAGATTGTACGGAAAGTTTGACTTATCGTATTTGATAACTTGCATCAAACAATTGCAGAAGCGTTTGGGACATGAAGAAATGCAATTACTTTGTGCGCTAACAGAAATTGGAGAACTTGAACCGGTAGTTCAGAGTTTGCTCAAATACTACGACAAGGCATATGAGCATGGAAGAGCCAAGAGAGAAAGTCATAAATTTGTCAAATTATACTTTCCGCGTCTGGATACTGATAAAATTGCCAAATTTTTGCAGGACTTGAAAAGTAAGACCACTAAACCTTAAATTTGCATTGTATGAAACGACTTTTTCTAATAGTAGTATTAATTGGATCCGGAATTTTAACATCAGACGCTCAGTTAACCTCTAAGTACTGGTATGTTGGCGATGCTAAAATCGCTTGTCAGATAGGCGATATGGTGACGTCTTGTTTGAAGGTTAGAACCAGTCCTGATAGTGCCTGGCGCGATTTTCCCTGGGAGATAGAAGGATTTCTCTGGGAGCCTGGAACAGAGACATTGATAGAATTAGAAGAAACACCATTAACGACGCCTACAACCGAGGGTCAGACTATTAAATACAAACTGGTAAGAGTGGTAGAAGTTAAAAACACCGTTTTGAAAAATAAAGCCTTATTGGGAGCAAGCAAGTGGAAGCTGGTGAATATCGAGCAGGATAGAAAGATGCTGCCAATGGTAAAACGCGCCAATGCCTGGATTACTTTTAATCTGGATAGCAACACGGTAAGCGGATTTGGCGGGTGTAATAGTTTCGGTGGTAATGCCGAAGTGAAAGAAGGTGAAATTGGCTTTGGTCAAATGCTTTCAACGCTGAAAGCCTGTCCGGGTGATTCGATCGAGAGACGCTTACTAGAAACTTTGGTTGGTCAGTCGCAGTTCTATATCAGAAACAATATCTTGTTCATCACTTGTCAGAACAATTCAACTTTGCATTTCAGACCAGAAAAACGCATTGATTCATTGGTGAATTCGTTGAATAAACCACAGATCTATCGCGGCAATACCTATAATCTTTTGCGCAATGGTCAGTACGGCATTACTTTAGACGATGTGCCAGAATCTGCAAATAAAAACTATTTGTTTAATGCAGTAAAACTGACTACTGTAGAGAAGAAAACCATTAAACTTAAATTGGTTAATACAATACCTGATAACGAAGTTCAGGAAGTTCATATTTTATTAAAGCCTCATAAAACTAAAGATGTTAAGCATGCAATAGTTGTGTTTAAAGATGGAACGAAGAGGAGTATTTTTGTGAGAAATGTCCTTTAATCTACTTGAGTTTTCCAAAGGTGGTGGTTGTGGTTGTAAGATAGAACCACAAAAGCTAAAAAGTATTCTTGAAGGTGTTTCGAATCAGCATCTAAACAATGTTTTGGTTGATTTTTCAGGCAGTGATGATGCGGCGGTCATAGATCTCGGTAATCATCAATGTTTAATTCAAACTACTGATTTTTTTCTGCCTGTAGTATCAGATCCTTATGACTTCGGTAGGATAGCTGCCTGTAACGCTTTAAGCGATGTTTATGCTATGGGTGGAAAGCCCTTAACGGCTTTGTCGATTTTAGGATGGCCAGTTGAAAAAATTCCATTGGAAATTGCTAAAGAGGTTATCAAAGGGGCTGTGAGTATTTGTCAGGAGGCCGGTATTTCGATTTCTGGCGGTCATAGTATTGAAACAGCAGATCCGATTTTCGGATTATCGGTCAGTGGTTTGGTAGAGACGTCAAATTTAAAGCGCAATAATACCTGTCAGATTGGGGATACTATTTATATCACAAAGCCACTCGGACTGGGATTACTGTCCAATGCCGTTAAAACAGGAGCCATTACAGAGGATGGATATGCTCAGTTGATTCGGTATGCGACACAATTAAATCAAGTAGGTGTGACACTTGGCTGCAGAGCTGATATAAGTGCCATGACAGATATAACAGGTTTCGGATTGCTGGGGCATTTAACAGAAATGTTAGGAGCGGAAAAAGGAGCCAGATTAAATTTGGCGAATATTCCGGTATTAGAAGAAGCAAAAGAGCTGGCAGCAAAGATGATGTATCCCAATATCACAACCAGTAATTACAATTTTGTAAAGGATAGATGTAAGGGATTAAATGGTTTAGAGTTTTTGTGGCTATGTGATCCGCAAACCAGCGGTGGTCTGATGTTTACGAGTGCTGAGACAATCGAGATGCCAGATTGTTATCCAATTGGTCGGGTAGTTGAAGGCTCGCTTATAGAGATTCTCTAAGTCTGTATAAATGATCGGCGTCTTTGCCGATTTGATTATTTGCGTAAATTTTCGTATATTGTACTTTATTTCACACTAAATTTAGTTTGGCGTGATACAGGGCTCTGATATTTGAAAAAATCTACGATGTATGATCTGGAGAAAACTCGATGGTCACAAGATCGACTTGTCCATCAAAGACGAAATTGAGCGTGTTATTCGCTTAGAGAAGGCCAAGGGCTATCAGTTAAAGGTATGTATAGGCACTGACAGTCAGGTAAAGCAAAATATAGTGGAGTTTGCTACTGCCATTGTTTTTGTGAGAGAGAAGCGCGGCGGCTTTATGTATTTTAACAGTTTTATCACTAAGAACCATTTCTCTTTAAAGGAGCGGATGTTGCACGAGGTGAGTAAGTCGATTGAGATTGCCTATGAGTTATGTCCTTTATTTGATCAGTATGGCATAGAGATGGAGGTGCATGCAGATATCAATACAGACCCGCATTTTAAGAGCAATGATTCTTTAAAAGAGGCGATGGGGTATATTGTTGGAATGGGCTTTAATTTTAAAGCGAAACCCAATGCCTTTGCCAGCAGCTATTGCGCCAATAAGGTGGTCCATTAAATCCAGTTTTTTCTTAAGTTTTCGGCGTTTATTGTTCTTTTAGAACTCCAGTATTTTTCTAATTTTTTAGTTAGCTGAGAAGCGTTTATTACTCAGTTTTTCAGATGAATACAGGTTTGTCGGAGGTTTCGACTTGCGTTTTTAGCCAAATAAATTTATTTAGAAGATTATTAGCGATTTAGGTAAATTGTAAGGGGAGAATATTTTGTGGGGGAGTGGGGATTTTGTTTGAATTGGGTTTAGTTAGGCACCTTCCAGGTCTAAGACCTGGAAGGTGCAGATGTTCCAAAACGCTTCAATCCTCTCAAAACCATCAATTTACTGGTGGAAATTGGAGGAATTTCAAATCGAATGATTATGGATTGTAAACGCGTTTCAGTTAGGTCGGAAAGCGCAAGTTTTATCTGTTAATTCTGAAACAGAATTTTAATAAATTAGTCATCACTTAGAAGGCTGATGAAGTTTGAGAAAAGGAATAGTTTTATTTAAAAACCGTTTTTTAAAAAGGCGTATAATCTTTCCGGATTTATTCGATATAGCCCCAGCGTTTTAATTTTAATTCATTTTTACGCCAGTTTTCTTCCACTTTTACGCGGAGGTCGAGGAAGACTTTCTTCTGAACAAAAGCCTCAATATCTTTTCGGGCTTCCATGCCGATTTTTTTGATGCCTTCTCCGTTTTTGCCAACTATAATACCTTTCTGCGAATCGCGTTCAACGATAATGTAAGCATAGATCTTGTCGATATTAGCCTCCTCTTTGTAGTCGTGAACAATTACCTCTGTGCTATAGGGAATTTCCTTTTCGTAGTTGTTGAAAATCTTCTCGCGAATCATTTCACTCACAAAAAACCTGGTGTTTCTGTCGGTTAACTGATCTTTAGGATAGTATGGCTCGTGAACCGGTATATAATTGACAATCGTTTTAAGCAAACTGTCAGCATTGACGCCATTGATGGCTGATATAGCAAAGACCTCTTTAGGATTAATTTTTTCTGAAACTTCTTTGATCACTTTCGCTACTTTGGTCGGTTCAGATAAGTCAACTTTGTTGACCATAAGTATAACAGGACTTTTAGCCGCGGCAATGAGTTTTAAATGTTCTTCGTTTAAGTCGGGATTAGTTACATCCACTAGCACGATAAGTACATCGGCATCATCGATGCTGTCTCGCACAGCACTCATCATGCTTTCGTGCAGTTTGTAGGCTGGTTCAATAATACCTGGAGTATCTGAAAAAACCACCTGGTACTCTTCTGTATTAACGATGCCAAGGATACGATGGCGGGTGGTACTGGCTTTTGGGGTTATGATGCTCAGTTGTTCGCCTACCAGTGCATTGCAAAGTGTGCTTTTGCCGGCATTGGGTTTGCCTATGATGTTGACGTAACCTGCTTTATGTTGACTCATTCAGTTGTTAAATTATAATTTGTTTGCCAGTTGTCCGCAGGCGGCATCGATGTCTTTACCTCTGCTGCGTCTTATATTGACAATAATATCTTTAGATTCTATTCGTTTGGCGAAATTGGCAATTTTGTCGGTGCTACTGCCTTTAAATGCTGCCAGATCAATAGGGTTGTATTCAATTAAATTGACTTTACACGGCACTTTCTTAGCGAATTTTACCAACTCGTCGGCTTCTTCCAAACCATCATTGGTGTCGTTCATGACAGCGTACTCCAGCGTAATCTTTCTTTTGGTTTTCTTATAGAAATAGTTGAGTGCTTCTATCAAATCTTCGAGTGGATTAGAGTCATTGATAGGCATAATAGCACTTCGTTTTGTGTTATTAGCCGCATGTAATGAAAGTGCCAGATTAAATTTCACACCATCATCACCTAGTTTTTTAATCATTTTGGCAATGCCTGCTGTTGATACAGTAATTCTGGAAGGTGACATGCCAAGACCTTCAGGTTTGGTTATTTTTTCAATACCAGACATCACATTGGCATAATTAAGCAGGGGTTCACCCATGCCCATGAATACGATGTTGGATAGCGGCATATTATACGACGTGCGGGCAAGCTGATCAATCAGCCAAACCTGGTCATAGATTTCTGCAGCTTCCAGATTGCGTTGTCTTTTTAAGAAGCCTGTTGCACAGAAGGAGCAGCTGAGACTGCAACCTACCTGTGAGCTAACACAAGCGGTCATTCTGGTTTCTGTAGGAATTAAAACACCTTCCACAATGGCGTCATCATGAAGTTTGAAAGCCATTTTGATTGTTCCGTCTGCACTGGTGCGAGAAGTGAAAATACTAACCGAGAGAATCGCGTAATGTTCGTTAAGCCATTGACGCATTTCAAGTGAGAGGTTGCTCATCTCATCAAATGCTCTGGCACCTTTTTTCCAAAGCCATTCGTAGGTTTGTTTGGCCCTGAATGCAGGGTGACCAGCCGTCTGGAAGTCGGCAATTAAGTCCTCCAGCGAAAGAGATCGGATATCTTTTTTAACTATTTCCAAAACGCGTCTGCAAAGTTAGGCAAAATAAAGCAGAGTAAGATGAAGGCTTTAAATCGTTCAGGCTGCGTCGTTTGAGGCAATAAGCAATTGTGGAAACAGAGATGACTGTACCGAGGTTCTCAGAGTTAACTTTTGTCAATTATCATAATATATAAAATCATAAATAACTGAAAAATAGAGTATAAAATGTTTTTAAGTTATAAATTATCCAATAATAAAGACATAAAGGTAAAAAATGGCTGCTAAAATGATTATTTATATTCAGTATATAATTTAATATTGTGGAATTAAATTACATAGAATTATGCCAATTACAACACAAGAAGATCAACACATCTCATTAAACGACGCAGCAGCATTAACTTTAAAATTCAGACAATCCAATCCGGTTGGTTCTGTAATCGCTCATTTATTTACAAAAGAAATCATCATGGAAATTTTGAATCAAGCCAATTGCGAAGGCATCAGAATTTATCATGGTATAGATGCTGGCAATGCACCTGTATTGGTTGTGACAGGCGTTGATGGCAATAAAGATGATTTGTATCAAGGTACTTTGGCAGAGCATGCAGACAGATGCCCATTATGGTGCTCTCAAGGCAATCCATTGAATTCTTAATTGGTCTGGATTATATTATATTACGTAAGCTTGTTATCTACCTTATTGCCTTTAATAGGGGCAATAAGGTATTTTAAACATTTGGATAAACATCAGTTTATCCTTTTTTATTACGCCATATTTTTGGTGATTGCGCAATTTTTCGATTCATTAATTGTAAGGCTGGGATATACTAATGTCTCTTTTTTTGAATTTTTTCTCATTGTGGAACTTGTTTTTTTTATTTGGTTCTACAATCGTTGGCGGCCTTATAAACGCTCGTTTATGTTAGTATCTGTGGTGTTTATTATTATGTTATTGTTTGTTGAATACTTGCAGTACTTTGTCTACGACAATTACAAAAATGTTAGCTATACCTTTCCGCTTATCATTATTTTTTGTGTGGTGCAAAGTGCAGTAATGCTTTTAAAAACCTTTGATTTAAGCGATA
>JAIXYV010000104.1 GCA_027490055.1 Bacteroidota bacterium
ATAAAGCCCATGTCCAGCATTCTGTCAGCTTCGTCTAAAACGAAAAGTTCAATCGAACTTAAGCTGATAAAGCCTTGCTGAATTAAATCCAGTAATCTGCCTGGCGTGGCAATCAGAACATCTATACCAGATCTAATGGCTCTAACCTGTGATTCTTGTTTAACACCACCAAAAATAACGGTGTGTTTGATATGACCGTGTCTGCCGTAAGAGGCAAAACTTTCACCAATCTGTATCGCCAACTCTCTGGTTGGTGTTACAATTAATGAACGGATCTTTTTGTCTTTGTTGAGTTTTGCTTTGTCGTTAAGCAACTGGATAATCGGAATAGCAAAGGCTGCTGTCTTGCCTGTGCCTGTTTGTGCACATGCCAGCAAATCTGTTCCGTCTAATACTATAGGAATCGCCTCACCCTGAATAGGTGTGGGGTTGGTATAGCCTTCTTCTTGTAATGCCTTTAAAATAAAATCGGCAATTTTTAATGATGTAAATGTCATACTGTTTGGTTGTGGATCCAATTAAACTGATTCAAACGATAAGAAATAAGATGAAAACGCAGGCAAGGCCTATAGATAATCGAAATCCCTTTATTAAACGATAGAATTGTATCCGTAATAATGCTGCAAAGATACGGAATTACCCTGACTTTATTGTAATAAATGATTTAAGTGTCTTAGCTACAGCTGTCTATGACTTGTATTTCAAATAGCAACCATGATCTTTTCAATCCATTCTTTCTGGCCATAAAAAAAGCCATCCGGTTTTTTAGTTCCGAATGGCTCTCTATCAAATAAAGTAAAATTACATTTTTACGAAATGTCTGCCAACTTGAGCATTGGCGGTAAGCAACTGATAATAGTAATTTCCCGGTGGTAATCCCGCGCCGTTTAATACATACGAATGCTTGCCTTTGCTCTTGTCTTCGTTAACCAATACGCTGATCAGTCGACCTTGGTTGTCAAACAACCTCAGCTCTATATGTCCGCCCGGTGATTCATAATCAATGGTGGTCATATCCTTAAACGGATTCGGATAGTTTTGCATCAGTCCGATTTGCTCGGCTGTCATCCTGTTAACCGACAATCCTGGTTTAAAGATTGGCAATGTGTCAAAATGCTTTAGCAATATAGTGCCATCCGTCGTGCCTATCGGTGTCTGGAACCAGTCTCTCAAGATACTGGCATACACTTGTCTGTAGTCGTACTGCATCGGAACATTGTCATCCACATTCACCGAAGATGGGATGGTAGGATTGGTTCCTATCATAATCGGATTGACATTCTTTCCGAATACAATCATAGGCGCAGCTGCACCGTGGTCGGTTCCTCTGCTGTCGTTACTCTTAATCCTTCTGCCGAATTCACTGTAGGTCATGCCCGCTACTCTGTCTGCTATCCCCAATTGCTCACAATCGTCCTGGAACGCAGCAATAGCATCTGAAAGTCTCTTCATCAAATCGGCATGGGCTCCTGTTTCATTGCCGCCAGTTGCACTAACCTGCGCTGAGTGGGTATCAAAACCGCCCAAACTAACTGTGTAAATCGACGTTTTTAGTCCGCCCGCTATCAGATTAGCCACAATCTTTAACTGATCAGCTAGAGTATTGTTGCTTGGATAAGTGGCTTTGTTGTTGACACTTTGAGCAGCTGCTTTAACCGTTGTATTATACTCCTGTGTTTGCTGAAGTACTAATCTCACATAGGTTAACTCATGCCCCGCCGGCGTATTAGGCGCCGGATCAACAGTGCCTGATACCAGCTGGTAAAAGGAAACTGGATCTGAAATGGCCATGCCTGTATTAGCGGTCGGCCCCATTAAAGAGGTTGATACACTATAACCAATTGATATGGCCAGTGGATCAGGTTCGGCCGTGCTTGGATACCCATTTGGAAAACCAGGATAAATATCCTCTAAATATCTGCCTGCCCAGCCTGAGTTTAAAAATACATTGCTGTCGCTGGCAGTGTGCCAGATATCTGTTGCTCTGAAATGCGAATAGTTCGGATTCGGATAGCCTACGGATTGAATGATGTTTACTTTGCCATTGTTGAACATATTTCTAAGGCCAGTCATAGCAGGATGGAAACCAGTTCCTGTAATACCACTAAGGCTTAATACTTTCGAATCCTGTATTAAGACATTGGCTCTGGCATTAGACAAATTGCTGTATTGGTCGACTGGAATAACCATGTTTAGTCCGTCATTACCACCACTCAGTTGTATGAACACAAATACCCGCCCGTTTTTAGCTGATGCTTCTGCAATGGCTTTCAACATTGGTGTTGCGCCGTATGCCTGAAATTTCATGCCATTGATAAAGAACGGCAGCATGGCAGCTGGTATAGATTTCTTTAAAAAGTCTTTTCTTTTCATGATGTTTTAATAGGTTTAAGCTAATTGGTTTTCTGCCAGGTCTAATAAATACTTTAACATTAATAATAAGCCGTTCGTTACAGTGGCTTTTTTAGTGGCGTCCGATTGATTGGCCATGTAGTCATTCCATGCAGTCGTCCAGTAAACATCATTGGTCTGCCCAAATAACAAGGTACTTTGTTTTAAACTGGTTTTTTGCGTGCTCGAAATGTCTATCGAGAAGAATAAGTCTACACAATCCTGTATCAGTTTATTAGGGTCTTCCGGATTGCTAAACTGCTGCGCAAAGGCAATAACATCGGCGGTTAATTTTTTGCCTCCTCTGTACTGCAAGCCAACCATCATGGCAACCGTATACATAATCCGCTTTGGTAAAGTATCCGAGTTTAACCACAACTGATAGTATTGCGGGGTCTGGTAATAGGCTGTCCATCCCGATACATTCGGTGGATTCCCCCATGTTAGTCCGCATACTGCTGATCCTATAAAGATGGTGTAGTAGGCCTGGTGAACGTCTTCAACCGGACTAACCGGAAATTCAACTTTGAAGTTTTTGATAAAAGTGCCAAAAACATCCAATGGGTTTTTAATATAACAACCCATATTGTTTGCGTCGTAGAAATGCTGACTCTTTAATAAGGCTGTAACCAGTGGCTTTAATTCCCAGTTAGCTTTGAAATCATTGGCCAGTGGAATGATGATATTGTTTTCAATATTGCTGTCGATATTGTAGTATACAAAGTATCTGTATAGTTTTCTAACAACATGTCTGGCAACTACATCTTCTTTAGCAAAGATCATATTCAACAGGTCGTCTGTCTCTGTAGCGCCTGCTGCACCTGACTTTCCGGTAATAGTGGTCGAATTGAAAAACGAAGAGAAGGTTTTATTGGTGTTGTCGTGTACCACATCAGAGAAAAAGGAACTTAATGTATTAACATTGATACGCCAGCCTGTCAATACTCTGGCTGCTGCTTTAACATCCGCTTCGGTATACTGACTCTCCGGAAGTTTTCCCAAAGTGAATAATTCCATTAACTCGCGGGCGTAGTTCTCGTCTGGAGCGGTCTTAGTATTTAAATGCCCGTTCAGATAAATCAGCATCGCCACATCTACAGTGACTTTTTTCACTAAGTCTTTAAAATTACCCAGACAATTTTCTCTGAGCATTTTATGGTGGTTGTAGGCTATTATCGGAGAGGCAACCTGTTCTACTTCTGTGGCAAAATGGTTGTGAAGGAAAAAGGTCATCTTCTCTCTGATATGTCTGTCTGGATTTAATATCAGTTGGGTCGACCAGGAATACAGTGAATTTCGGCGCTGTGTGGTAAAGTCGCCGTTGTCCGGACCGTTCACCCAGGTTGCTCCGGCACTGATGTCTGGATCGATATTGGTGGACGTGTTATAGCCATTGACAGGCGGACTAGGTTGAGTGCTGGGGATGTTCATTAAATAATCCACCGCATCGCTCATGGTCATGTTCTTGAAGAAGGCAATGTCACTTAAATTGAAACCAAATAAAGTGCGTCGCAATAAATGCTTTACCTGTGCATCTCCCCAGGTACCTGTATAGGCCGCAATGGTTCCTCCACCGAGTTCTAAATCGGTAGGCATTGATTTGTTCTGAAATTGTTCTGCCGGCAAGGCCTTTGGTGGCTCTTTGTCCAGCACAAGATCGCTGATGAATTGTCTGCGTTGCATAATTGTTATTTTTTTAGACCAGTCCTTTGGGTTTTGGTTGCACTGATTATCAAAAGTAAAGTTAAATTTTAAATATAAAACTGATAAGCAGCTCTATTATTGTCGATAATTAGCACAAAAAGTTACATGTGCTTTTGTAAACTTCAAGTAATCAGAAATTTAATTTTATCTACTTTATTGAACAGCATCGTGTCTAACTTTCCCGCTGAAAAAAATGAGTAATTATTCTCCTGAAAATTTATTTCAGTAAATTAATAGTGCCTTTACGGTTGTAGTATTTACCATCTGCACCTCTGGCTGTGAACTTATAAAAATAAACACCTTGAGGGCATTTCTCTCCATTGTATATGCCATCCCATGCCTGCATGCAATCCTCGGTTTCGAAAAGTTTTTCGCCCCATTGGTTGAATAACTCAAGATGGTAATTGTATAAGTACTGTCCAACAGGAACAAATACTTCGTTCAACTGGTTGCTGTTTGGGGTAAAAGCATTCGGAATGAATACCAATGACATTGGCTTTACCTTTATAGTGTTTGAATAACTTCTTAATGCTCTGTCTGAACTGACTGCAATAACTCTGTATATGTATTGCTTCATGCAACTGTTCTGTGTGCCTTCGTCGGTGTATGTGGTGTCGTTTAGTCGGCTTAGTAATTCGAATTCTCCACTGGCATTCATGCGCTCTAATTCGTAGTAGGCAACGCCCGCCGACCAATATCTGTAGCGGTTCCAGACTAATTTTGGTGCTGTTTCCGGAACCGTTTGGTCTGATCGAAGTAAAATATTGCCAGAGGATAAATTGAATTTGCTGGTGTCGCCGCAATCATCCATTACCCTTAATTGATAGTGATAGTTTCTTAAATCAACATTAACAGCTCTGTCATAAAACCGGACGCTGTCTTTACTGAAACTAAACTGATCACTTTCACTCAATGCATGTTTGTATACTATCACTTCCTGCAACTTTGTTCTTTGATAATTGCCCGGATAATTCCAATGCACTTCTATGCCAGTATCATTAGAGACACTTACTAAGTCGATTAAAATAGCAGGTAACTTATTCTCCCACTGAGCCAATGCTCTGCTGCTGTCTGAATAGCTGTAGTCATTCGCAGAAATCGCTTTGATTCTATAGGCATGGGTCTGCTTGCATAGAATCATTGAATCGATGTACTCTGAAACCGTGCTTCTGCCTATCTCTGTAAAGCTGCCATCGAGGTTCTCTCTCTCTACAGCATAGTAATCAGGTGCCCATCCGATATATGGATTCCATTTTAAATGGTTGAGATTGACTTTACCCTCTGTTGTTAAATGGATATTGGCATGCTCTGCACTTAAACCTGATTCTGCCTCACAATAGTTGCTCTGTCTAACCGCAAACTTCTGAGAGGTCTTCAGTGGATTTAAAAAAAGTTTTATAAAGGCACTGTCTCTTTTCTTGATGTTTCTTATCAATTGCCAGTTAGTACCTACTAATTGATAATAGCTGTAGTGATCAAAGTCGACATCCACACTCGGTGTTATTAAGCATTCGAGCTCGTTGTTGCTTAGGTGACTCACATGACGGATATTGATAAGGGCTGGTGGAGCAGTGTCTGCTGTGTGTATCGATTTTGTGTGTTTAATTGTATCTGTACAATTGAATGTGTCTGTAATGATTTGTTGCAATTGGTAATCGCCTTTGCCAGGATAAAGCGGTAGTTGAAGCGGACCATTATTGCCCAGGTAATAGTCGACTTTCTGAATGCCGTTATTAGAACCCGATGTGTTTTGAATAGCCAATGAATCGCCCAGACAAATGCGGTCAAGTGCTAATTTGAAACCAGCCTTAGGTTTAACTATAGGGATGCTTCTTTTTAAAGTGTCTGAACAGGCAAATTGATTGGTGACCACTAACTGGATTGGATACTGGGCAGTTTTTCCAAATTTAATACTCAGATCTTTATTGTTGTATTTGAAGGTGTCCACTAACCATTTGCATTGGAAGTTTAAATCGTTCCTGACATTTGATAAGGACAAGTTGCTGAAACGGATACTGTCATCTAAACAATTAGAACTAAAATTAAATCGTGCACTCGGAACCGGGTAAATCCGTATAGAGTCTTTAGGGACCAATACAGTGGTACAACCTCCAGAATCTTTTAACAAGATCTTAGGGAAGTATAAACCTGGTTTATCGTATTGGTAAGATGGTTTTACATTTTTACTGGTATGCCCGTTTCCGAAGTCCCATTCAATTATAGTATTCGGCGTTGTTTGAGCCGAGAAATTAACTTTTAGATTCTGACAAGCAATAAGAGGCGAATATTTGTAAATGGCAGTCGGTCCACCTAAATGAATATACGCCGGCATGGTTACCTTATTGCTGCATCCAAAGACATTTTTAACCGTTAAGCTGATGTCAAATTTGCCTGGCTGTGTGTACAGCTTCGACGGATTCATTAGGGTAGAGTAGGTGCCATCCCCAAAATCCCATTGATAGGAAACGATTGGATTATTAGGATCACTCAGTGAAATACTTCTGAAATTTGATTGTAAAGGCGGACAAATAGCCGAAGTGGCATCCGTGCTTATTTTTGCCAATATTTCAGGGTCGGTGGTATTGAGTGTGAAACCTTCTTCAAATTTGCAACCCATACCATCTACAATTTCTAACTTGACATTGTACTTACCGCCTTTGCTGTAGATGTATTTAAACTTATCAATGGTTCTGGTATTGCCATCGCCTAGTGTCCATTTCATGGAAACTGGATAGACGGCAGAAGCAGAGTCCAGACTGGCACTGTAACTAAACTCTTTGGCGTCGCAACGCGATTCGGAAGTTAGTTGCACCCCGGCTCTGGGACCCGATGGGCGCAGTTTAAATACCCTGGTAGATTTACATCCATTACTGTCTTCGACATATAACTCAATATGAAAAAATGAATCACCACTCATTGGCATATTGTTAATGGTGTAATTGATTGTATCGTTCTTGTTAGAGGCCTTCAGCCACTGTGCATCGTCTTCGAACTTCCAGTATTTACGTCTGATCTTGCCGTAAGAGAATGAGTCTATCAGTTGTATCTTTAATGGCAGGCAACCTCGCTCCGGCCAGATCTTTCCTCCGGCGCTCGGACCGTCAACTATGATGGTTTTCTGACTGGTGTAGGGACAGCTTCTGATGTCCCAGCCTGTGAGTTTGACTACATATTTTCCTGGTAGATTAAAGCTATATCGCAGTGAATCACTTTGTGCCGATGTATCGCCATTGCCGAAGTCCCAATGCAAGCGGTAAGCTCTGGTCTGAAAGTTTTCGAATTTGTAAATCTGAGGTGTGCAGCCAGTGATTTTGGTTTCTAAAATATTCGAGGTGCTCACCGGCGGCGAAATTTCCTGTTTCAAAGTATCAAAGCAGCCTGTTAATTTATTGCTCGAGTAAACGATGAATTTTTCTTTGACAAAATCGGTGAATTTATGATAGATGACAGAGTCTTTGCTGATTTTTCCTCCAGGCAAAACCCAGGTGAAATCGGTTGATAAAACAGAGGTATGTCTAAGTTTTCCTGTGTTGCTAAAGCAGGTGTCAAAGGAGTAAACAAAATCTGCCAGTACTGGTTTTACTGTGATTGAATCTTCCTTAATGCATGTGTCACGACATTCGTTATTGACTGTTATGAGCATAGGGGAGTACTTCTTAGGATAGTCTCTAATTCGTGTTACAAATCGTTCCTCTTCAAAAGATTTACCATTGCCAAATTCCCAAATCCATTTGTGCACCTGCTTTCTTAAGCTGTCAGGTGTGGTATTGGTCATCGTAATGTCTTCGTTGTTACAAATGCTGTATTTATTAATGCTGAAAGATGGTTTTACTTTATGTCCGACATAGACATAATTCCATGCCTCATCTTCGCAGCCATATTTATCCTTAATTTTTAGTTTTAACTCAAAGGTGTCTTCTTTGTTATAGATAACATTTGGTATCTGAGTCTTATAGGTTTTGCCATTGTCGTCATACCAGGTGTAATCATAAGTGGAAGGTATTTTTGAATCAGTGGTGTCGATAATGATGGGTTTGTAAGGCACACAGCCTCCAGGCTCGTTCATGTAAAAGCCCGCAAACAAATGTTGTAGCACGATTCTCGGATACTGAAAAGTTTGCTGACAGCCGGCAATATCCTGTAAAAGCACTACCACTTTGTATTCTCCAGTCAACTTAAACTCGTATTGCAAGGTGTCTACTTTGGTGTCGATGTTCTTGCCGTCGATGAACCAGGTGTATTTAGAAATCTGACTTGTCGACTCTGCCCTGAAAACATTTATCATTTCACCGTCGCATTTCAAAGTGTCTTTGATTTTTAAAACAGCTTTTGGTTTGTCTGATACTAAAATGGTTTTAGTGATACTATCGGCACATCCGGCGCCATCGCCCTTGATTCTGAACTTTACCTGATAAGTGCCAGTCTTTGAAATGATTTTAGATGGATTTTCGGCTGTCGACTTAGTGCCATCACCGAAATCCCACAGGTAATCAAATTTTGCTCCCGTTGGCAAACTGGCGTTCTTGAATTTTGGATCAAATGGTATGCAACCTGCTGGTGCCGAGGTGGTGAAATCTGCTTTTATTTTCCCGAAATTAACAACAATATTGGTGACGCTGGAGGCCACACAACCCTTGTCGCTGGTGGCAGTTAACTTAACTGTATAGGTTTTTGGAACGTCGTAAAAGATCACAGGTGCTGCAATGGTCGATGTGTTGCCATCTCCGAAATCCCATACATATGAGACACTATTCCCTGAGTTATTAGAAAAATTAACCTTCTGTGGTGCCACACAACTGTACTTGGCTACATAGCTGAAAGTTGGAGTGGGCTTCGGATTAATGGTGATGAACTGACTTTTACTGATCGTGCTGGCGCAATTGAAATTGTCGCGAACCGTCATTTTGACAGTGTAATTGCCTGAGTTCAGATACGTTTTGGTGACATTGCCGTTTGAACTAACAACATTGCCGTCGCCAAAATCCCAGGCGGTGCTTCTTACCGTGGTGTCTCCTGGAACGGTTGTGTTGGTAAATTGTACCACTTCACCCGGACAATAGGCAGATTTATTTGAACTGAAATTGGCCGCTGGATTCTTCCTGACAATAATAAAAACGCTGTATTTACTATAAACACTGCCGTCGTAAACAGTCAACTCAACTTTAAAAGTACCTGGCTTTGTGAAAGTGTATCTGGGATTCTGAGCAGTACTACTGCCGCCATCTCCGAAATCATAATCCCAGGAAATGGGTGATCCACCCGTAGTGGCATCCGTAAAATCTACAACCAAAGGGACACAACCTGAACTTACAGTTGCATTGAACGATGCCGTTAAAGCAGATGCCTTTACTGCAAAGAAAATACCTATAAGTAGTAGTAAGTTTTTCACCTTAGCTCTAAGACACAAAAATCATAGTATCGTTGCATCTTGATGAGGTAAAAATACTCGATTTTTTTTCAATAATTCAATATAAATTTGAACAATCTATAAAAGTCAAATAATCAATTAATTATAATTTGAATTTTAGCCAATTGAAGGAGGTGTTTGATTCTGAAAATTATATCAGCAATACTTCCATCAATTTCTCGAAACTCAGATAGGTTTTGTGCGAAAAATACTGACAACTTATCTGTAAGTTATTTTTAACTCCTCCAGCCTGAATTTCCAGATTGATATTACCGAAGTAATAATGGTGTTCTGGCGTAATGCTTTCCTTAAAACTTAAATCTGGTTTTAAGGCATGGATATAATGCGTGTTTTTGATGCCCTTGTCAAGGATTACCTGATGGTCTTTGCTGTATTGTAAAGTGTAATTCTGATTCAGTAAAATATCTCTGAAATAATCGAGCAGAAAGAGAAGTTCTTCGGTCGAAACCTCCTTAGTCTCCCATTTAAACGTGGTGTATAAAGGGTTCTTTTCTAATGTCGTATTAACAGACTCAAAGCCACATATTTCCCTTGAAAAGCCATCTCTTAAGGCCTGTATCAAAGGGGTTTTCAAATGGTCTTTCCAGTGTTGATAACGTGCCATGAAATTTCCGTGTCTTATCAATAACTTTGTGTGCATTTATTTCTGAATAGACATCCAACGTTAAAAGCTTTCTTCGTAGTATTTAAAGCAAAGATTTTTTTATTAACAGTGGAACATTGAAGTAAGTAGTATTAGAGGATAAAAAGAGCAGAATGAAATTAACGTTTTGGGGAGCAGCAAGGCAGGTAACAGGCAGTATGCACATGTTACAATTAGATAATGGCTATACAATTCTTGTGGATTGTGGATTGGATTATGAGCGCAGAGATGATTTTGACGCCAATAACCGGAATTTCCCTTTTCTGCCTGAAGAAATTGATCTTGTCATACTCACGCATGCGCACATCGACCATTCTGGTAACCTTCCTAACCTCATCCGTCAGGGCTACCGTGGACAGATTTTGTGTACTGATGCAAGTCTGGAGCTGACTAAAAATCTACTCCTTGATTCGCTTAATGTGCAACGTATCGAAAACAATAAGAAGCACCGTCCAAAGAAAACCAAAGGAAAAGTTAAAGTTAAACGTCTTAACAAGTCTGAACAATTAGCGACGCTTTACAACCGTTCGCATGTCGAACAAACCTATGATGCCATGGTGGGTTTGCACTTTTACCAGTCTTTTGCTGTTAACGAATACATCACGCTCGAGTTCCATGAAGCTGGCCATATCCTTGGTGCCGCTTCAGTGAAACTAACTATCACCGAAAATGGTACCACTAAAGTCATTGGTTTTACCGGCGATTTAGGGAATTACAATGCTAAACTCGTTGTAGATCCTAAGCCTATGCAAGGTCTGGATTATCTGGTTAGCGAAAGCACTTATGGCGGTCGCCTCCACCACGACTCTACAGATGCCGAGCAAATGCTGTTGGAATATATCAACAATACCTGCGTCAAATTCAAAGGTAAATTGGTTATTCCGGCCTTCAGTGTCGGTCGTACCCAATCCATCATCTTTACCCTCAATCAACTTCATGTTAAAGGTCTGCTGCCCAATGTCAAGATTTTTACCGACAGTCCCTTAGCCATCAGAACAACTCGTCTTTACGCTGAACATCTCTCACTTTTGAATGATGAGGCTAAAGCGTTTTATAATGCCAATGGCAATCTCTTTCAGTTTCCGAATTTGTACACCATGGAAGGAGAGGTCGATAGTAAAATGATTAGCACGATGCCTGAACCTGCTGTTATTATTTCTGCAGCTGGTATGGTGGAAGGAGGCCGAATTCAGGAACACGTCCGCAATAATATCGGCGATGCCTATAGCACCATTTTAATTGCAGGCTATTGTGCCGAAGGTACTCTGGGATATGAACTTCTAAAAGGTCGCCCAAGCCTTATGATCAACAAACGCGAACGCCAGGTGTACGCCAAAGTGGCCAGAACAGATGCCTTTAGTGCTCACCCTGATCAGGCTGGATTAATGAAATACTACGAGGGTAGCAATTACAAACAACTTAAAAAATTATTCCTGGTTCACGGAGATGAAATGAGTATGGAAAAGCTTAAAGCTCATATCGGCTTAGATATGGTCGAAATTCCGTATCAGGAACAATCGTATACTTTATAAGTCTTTGTTAAGGGTTTCAGGATCCCAGAAGATGTCTTTGAAATTCTGGATCTGATTGTTGATGACAATTATACCTTCAGCTTCTAACAAAGATTGCATCGATTGTCCGTTGAAATGCGCCAGTCCCGTTAACAAGCCAATGCGGTTAACCACCCTGTGAGCTGGTATTTTTGAATCATAGGAGTGAGAGGCATTCATGGCCCAGCCAACCATTCTGCTCGATGACTTGGCGCCGAGATAGGCCGCAATTGCTCCATAAGAAGTTACTCTGCCATAAGGAATCAATTTAACGACCTCGTAGACACTGTTGAAAAAATTATTTTCTGTCATATTTCTGTCAGCAAACTATTTTGGCAAAATTATTGTCTATAAGTTACAATACAGAATAATAAATTTGCCTAATCTACCAATGAGCAAGAAAATCATACAAAAAACCGCACTCTTCCTTGGCTTAAGCGCCTTTCTAACTTTCAGCGCCTATGCTCAGAAAGGAACACAGGCTCCCAAGCCTGCTACCTCAAAAGGTAAACCAACTGCCCAAAAACCTGCCACTACTCCGCCAGCAGCGCCTTCTGCAACCGTTCAGATAGGCAAGCCTGACTACAAAAATATTGGCCGTCTTCCTGGCAATTATGCTATTAAAGTTAAATTGAAGGGATTTAAAAACACCAATATTTTCCTGGCCGATAATTTTGGCGACAAACAATACTTTAGAGATACCTGTATGCTGGATGCTAATGGTGTTGGCACTTTTACCGGCGCTCCATTTCTTCAGCGCGGTATGTACATGATCGTTTTCCCTGAACTTAATGGCTATTACGAATTGCCTATTACCAACGACCAGACTTTCTATTTCGAAGGTGATACCTCTATGGATGAAACGAAAATTGTGGTGACTGGTAGCGCAGAAAATGAAGCTTTCGTTGCTTACCAAACAAACAGAGCCATTAACGGTCGCGCAAGATTTAACCTAGATAATCAAATCAAATCTGCCACCGCTGCTGGAAATACCGAACTTAAAGCTGCCCTAAGCGTTGAGAAAGATTCTTTAGATAAAAGAGATTTCAGATACAGAGAAAATTACATGACGCAAAATCCGAATCATTTGCTGACTAAAATTTTCAAGGCTTTCCAGAATGTTAAAATTCCTGACAACCCAAATCCTGCCGATTCTATGTACGAATACAATTATTTCAGAAATCATTACTGGGATAATGTCGATTTCAACGAGTCTGGTCTGATCAGAGCACCTCAAGGTCTGCTGACAATGAAACTCAATGACTATATTGATAAAGTAACCTTCCAGGACTATGATAGTTTAACCAGAGCTGTAGATATTGCTATTGGCAAAACTGTTCCATACACCGAAATACAGAAGTACTTTGTACAATACCTGACCAACAAATTCCAGGACAGAAAAATTATGTGTCAGGATAATGTTACCATTCACCTGATCAATAAATACTACTGCACAGGCGATGCCTGGTGGTACGATGATACTGCAGGAAAACGCAAAATGTGTGAAGAAGCTAAACGTGCTATCCCTACAATGTGCGGTCGTATTGCTCCAGATTTAAACCTGGCCGATACCGCTGGCAAATACCATAGATTATACGAGAACATGGGTAAATTTACCATTGTGTTCTTCTACGATCCTACCTGCGGTCACTGTAAAGAAGTGATTCCGGTGGTTAACCAGGTTTTCCAGAAACATAAAAACAACGGTATTAAAGTTTATGCCATTTCTTCTGAAGGTAAATACAACGAGTGGATGAAGATGATGCGCGAACGTCCTGAACTTCACGGCTGGATGAATGTATGTAAAACCAACCAGTACTACCCTTGGCCTTATAACCGTTACGATTATAATATCCAGGCCAATCCAACCATTATCATCATTGATGAACAAGGTAAAATTCTGGGTAAGAAAATAGACGAGCACCAGTTAGAGTTCTTCCTCGAGTCGCTGATGTTCGAAAAAGGCATGATTAAAACCAAACCAACGCCTCCGGTAGAAAAACCTGAACCTAAAAAAGAAGGTTAATTAAAAACGATATTTAAAAAAAGCCCGATCATCATCGGGCTTTTTTTATTGTTCGCGGTACCAGGCCCGCGCTCTGTTATACATTTCTCCAAATCGCAAGGATAATCCCATATAGTAATACGGACCGTTGTATCGGTTTGATGCCAGAGAAAGTCGCGTGCCTATGCCTGCTCCCGCCCAAACCCACCATTTGATCTTGTAATTGATGGTATAACCCAAATCAATCGGAATCACGGTGTTTTTATCTATCCCTAAGTATTTTTTAGACGTGCGGGTCTCGTCGCGACCCTGTCCGATGCCTATGCCAACAGGAAAGGACATGCGCCATTTTCTGGTGTTCATAAAATAATACTCACAACCAATATTCATATAGGTGAGTTTAGAACTAACAAATACGGTATTAGAATCGCGTTTGTTATAGCCAGCTGTTGGATTACTCAAAATCTGATCTTGTGTGTTATATGAGGTGTAATAATTCACATACAAATTGGTACGCTTATTATACATGTAGCCATATTGAAGGCCAAAGATCTTGGTTTGCAAATCTCTGATGACGCTGTTCTTACCATCCAGACAGATATACCACTCGCGTTTCTGCTTTAAGTCGTATTTAATGCTGTCAAGCATATGTCTCACCTGGGCGCCTGCTTCATGACCCAATACTACTAAAAAGATTACAATTGCTTTTTTCACAAGTCTTGCAAAATTAATCTTAAAAATTGTTCAGATAGTCTGCATCTTTGCCACAGGTGTTGCTTTTACTGGAAATAGGAGCCGTGGTAATGATCTTGCTGTACATGTATTTTGCAGCAAGGCAAAAGCCTGTTGCCTGGTTGTTTGGTATAGTCGCTTCAGTCCTCAGCATCTTTTTATTCTATTATCAGAATTACTGGGGAAGTCTGTTTCTTAATGTGGTTTATTGTATTCAAGGGGTTTTCGGTTACCTTAACTGGAAATTTGTATTAGAAGGTAAAAAGGTCAGACAAACACTTAGTCTGCCACTTCAGTTATGGGCAGTTATAATCCTTACTTTCTTTGCTTATCAGGCTTACCAGATCATTGGACGCAATGCTCACCTCGAACTCAATGTCTTCGATTGTATCCTGGCAGTGCTCAGTATTTATGCAACCTGGTTGGAAGTAAAAAAAGAAATGGCCTGCTGGAACATCTGGATTTTGGCCAATCTTAGTTATGCAGTGCTGTATTTTGTAAATGCCAGTTCTAGTAGCATGTACCTTTATGCAGCATTGATGTTGTTTCTGGCAATCTTCTCAATGATGGCCAAGCGCCAATGGCAGGCCTCCTTGTCAGAAACCAAAAGCTAATTTTATTCCGACACCCAGAAATACCAGTCCCGATATCTGATTGATGCGCTTAAGAGAAGCCGGACTGATCCATCGTCTCAACTTAGAGGCAAAAAACGCAATGCCAACCTCTGCCAGAAAAATGCTAACTAAACTGGCGGTAAAAAAGATAAGTTTATCATCTATTGTGTATTGATATTTAATGGTGAGAAAGGAACTAATGCCCAACCAACTGAAAAAGTTAACCGGATTTACCACGTTCAATAAGAAACCACTGCCTAAATAATACCAGTTGCTTCCCTGATTGAATATTTTTCCTTCCTGTAGTTGTGGCGCAGATTTTAAAATCATCAGGATTCCCATCACAATTAAAACAATGCCACCACTAATAGAAATCTCGGATTTGTATTTGGTGAGGAATTCGGCAAAAGGCTGACTTAAAAGCGCCAGTGTAATAAACATAATATCACACAAGATGACACCTGCAGCAATCCAAATACCTGTTTTGTAACCAAAACTGATGCTGTTTCTGATTAAAGCAAAGAAGACAGTGCCCAGCATCATGCTGAGAACAAACCCCGTTGCGAGGCCCTGCCATAGACAATTAATGGTGTGCATGCTTAGTTTTTAAAACTTCTTAAATTAATTTGAAAGATACAATAAAATAAGGATTGCAAATTATAACTTTGCAGTGAAATAATATGAGTACTCGTACCGAAAAATTTAACAAGGAGATGCAGCGTGAACTGGGAACAATATTTCAGGCACGCACGCACGACTGGTTTGAAGGAGCCTTCATCACCGTAACAGATGTTAGCTCCAGTCCGGACTTAGGCTATGTCAAAGCTTATCTGAGTATTTATAATACGAAGAACAATGCCGCTATTATGGATCTTGTTAATCTTTATAATAAGCATATCCGTAAAGAGCTGGCTTCTAAAATCAGAAAAACGGTAAGGGTAATTCCAGAACTTAGCTTTTTTGAAGATGATAGCATCGTTAATGCGTTAAAATTCGAAAAGCTGTTTGATCAGTTGAAAGAAGAAAGAGAATCTCGCGAAAATAAAGATCAGTAAAATGCCTGCCAGACTCAATAATGATATTTTTGCGGATGTTTTAGGAAAACATTCGTGGGTTCGTAAATTCTATATTTTTCTCACCCACTCATTATTGCTGAAAAATAATATTATTCGCCGCGAAATTAAATTGTGCGGTCGACGTAAAATTAAATCACAACACGTTTTATACCCCGGTTTTGGTATGGGACAGCTACTTGGTCTGTTTGCCCGTCAACCTAATAAATTCAATGTACTGGCTATCGATAAAGATCCCAATATGGTCATTCAGTCTTCGGGTTATTTCCAGGAAGAAAATATCAAAAATATTTATTGCCGAAGCGCCGATATCTTAAAGTTCTCTGAACAAAATGTATTTGATCTGGCCCTGTCTATCAACCTGCTTAACTATATTGAAGACGATACCACTGCTCTAACGAACATATTTAATTCGCTTAAAAAACCTGGTATTCTTATTATCTTTAATTCCAGTAACTACGCCGATGATAAAGCCAGTAAGCTCAATATTGGGGTGTATAAAGATAAAAAATACAGAAATGGTTACGGTATTCTCGAGTTAAAACACAAATTGAAAGAAGTAGGCTTCTCTAAAGTGAAAGCCAGATATGTTTATGGTACTTTCGGTATACTGAGCTGGAAATTAACCACCGCCTGGCCTTCAGCGATGATTAAATCTTCTAAATTGTTTTTTCTGATCTTGCCGGTATACACCTTAATATGCATTCCTTTTGTCTTTATCCTCAATCTTCTGGATATTAATTTCAAACACAAAAAAGGGAAATGTGTGGTGGTTAAAGCTTTTAAATAAGAATGAATTCAACGCTTTTTATAGCCAAACGCTATCTGTTCGCTAAGAAAAAGCGCAATGCCATCAATATCATTTCGGGCATTGCTGTATTGGCCTTTGCCGTTTGTACCGCTGCTCTCATTATTATTTTAAGCACCATGAATGGGTTCGAGCAACTCATCTTTTCAATGTACAACCGCTTCAATCCAGATATCAAAATCACCCCAGTCCATGGCAAAGTGTTTGATCCAACCACTTACCAGTCTAAAATCAAAGCCCTCAAAGAGGTGGCTTATGTATGGCCGGTGATGGAAGATAATGCCGCTATCAGAAACGGCGACTATCAAACGGTGTGCACGGTAAAGGGTGTTGATTCTGATTACTTTAAAATAAATGGTTTACAGGCACTGATCACCGAAGGCGAGGCACTCCTGCAAATGGATGATTTTAATTACTGCATTCTGGGAGCGGGCATCGATCAGAAAATCAATTGCAATATTGGCGGACCATTTAGTTTGGTGTCTCTGATAACACCCAAAAGGGGAGAGTATAATGTCAACGACCTGGATGCCATTCAGTCGATGGAACTCGAGCCAGCAGGGGTGGTAACCATGGACGATATAATCAATAACCGGTATGTATTTGTGCCTTTAAGGTTTGCTCAAAGTTTGTTCGAACGCCAGCAAAAAGTGTCTTCTTTAGAAGTGCGGTTTAAAAAGGACCTTGACTCTGAATCTGCCGAACTGGCTGTTAAAGCTATTATGGGAAAAGACTTTAAAATTCAAAACCGCATGGAGCAGCAGGCCTCGCTCTACAAGATGTTTAAAAGCGAGAAATGGGCCAGCTTTGCAATACTGACTTTCATCTTATTGATTGCGGCTTTCAATGCCCTGGGCAGTTTAACCATGCTGGTCATCGAGAAGAAGGATGATATCAGAACCTTATCGGCCATGGGCGCCAGTAAATCTAAAATTCGCAATATCTTCTTTACTAATGGATTTCTTATTTCTGGCTTCGGCGCTCTGGTAGGTTTAATACTTGGAGTAGCTTTAGTGATGCTTCAGCAAGAATACGGACTGGTAAAAATGACTGGCGCGATTATAGATAGTTACCCAGTTAAACTGCTTTGGACAGATGTTTTGGTAGTAGCAGGAACGGCATTGGGCCTGGGTTTTTTAACCGGTATTTATCCTGCGATTAAATCGGTGAAGGAATTAGGAAATAGGAAATAGGAATTAGGATTTAGGGGGGGGGGCTAACGCCAGACTATAAACATCGATGCATCAGCAATGCTAAACAATCATCTTCGTTTAAGGATAAAACTGATAGGTCCTGTACCAGAGCTCCTGCGTCGCACGGATACAGGACAAAGTCGGCTTCAGCGACGCCGACACGAATCGTCAATTAAACCATTAACCCCAACCGGCACCGCTGGGACCGGTCTTAAAGTTTATACATCTAATGGTAAAGATTCTGCAGTATCGCTTATGCATCAAAGTGATTTCTCGAGAAGCTGCTCCTAATAACCAATAACTAATAACTAATAACTAATAACTAATAACTAATACCTCGGTACATACCCGTACTCCGACTTAATCTGATCCAGACTTTTCTTAATCACCTTTACCTTCATGTATTGGTTTTTATACGGACGGTTATTGATGTTTCGTGGTTGTTTTACGATGCTATCGGCGAATTCAATGCCTTTCATCACAAATCCAAAAACGGTGTAATTGCCGTCTAAGCCCGCTGTACCTGGAGTACTTACACTAATATAAAACTGAGAACCACTGGAAGCCTTGGCTGGATTATTCGTACGTGCCGCTGCTAAAACACCTCTGCTGTGCTTGATGGTGTCTCTGATTTCGGCAGGGATGGTGTAATTCGGACCGCCAGTGCCGTCGTTAGTGCTGTCACTGTCTTTACTGTTAGGATCGCCACCCTGAATCAT
The DNA here is from genome assembly GCA_027490055.1 of Bacteroidota bacterium. Classification (GTDB taxonomy): domain Bacteria; phylum Bacteroidota; class Bacteroidia; order NS11-12g; family UBA955; genus JABMMZ01. The sequence continues at coordinate 18,861 of JAIXYV010000104.1, forward strand.
AAATCCTGGAATCACCCTGTGAAAGGTAGTGGAATCGAAATAACCTGTAGCTGCCAGCTGTAAAAAATTGGCTCTGTGTAAGGGCGTTGCTTTGTATAAATAGATATACATATTGCCATAAGGCGTCTGCATTTCTACAATATCTTCGGTGGCTTCACCAGGAACGATATCATCTACTGGCTTCTTACAAGAGAATACCAAAGTAAGAGCAACTAGGGCGAGCAGCGACAGGTTTTTCATTATTTAGAGGTTTTGGCTTTAGAAGTTTTACTACTTTTACCTTTAGTGGTTTTTGCAGTGTCTTTTTTATCGCTTTTTTTATCGTCTTTTTTTGCCTCAGCACTCTTCGCTCCTTTATCGCTGGCAACAGTAGTGCTGATGATTTTAACGTCTTTCAATGGACGGTCGTTGCCGTCGCATGGAGTAGTCGCAATTTTATCTACTACTTCAATGCCTTCAATGGTTTCGCCAAAAATGGTGTAATCGTTGTCTAACTGGAAAGGAGAGCCATGGCAAATGTAGAACTGAGAACCACTGCTTTCTTTCATTGGGTTCACCTGGTCGCCCTGACGAGCTGCTGCTAATGCACCGCGCTTATGTCTGAAAGTTGAATTGAATTCAGCTGGAATGGTGTAGCCAGGACCGCCGGAACCGTACATCTGACCCGGTACAGCAGCTTTAGATTCTGGATCGCCAGATTGGATCATGAACTGATTGATAACACGGTGAAATAATACATTGTTATAGAAACCAGATTTGCACAATTTTACAAAATTGGCCTGATGCTTAGGCGTCTCTTTATATAATCTGAGTTTGATAGTACCCATAGTGGTTACCATGGTCACAGTGTCGTCTTTAGTAATGCCGGTACTGTCTGCAGCAGTGGCTGCAATGACATCAGCAGCGGTAGCCATTGTAGTTGATTCTGTTTCTGTGCCATCTGATTCACTAATGGTGTTGTTGCAGGTAGCAGTTGCTAATAAAATGGCAATTGAAGTAATGCCAATCTGATTCAAAAATAGTTTCATATGATCTGTTCGTTTATAAAATATTCTATGATGTGTTCGCGAATATACGTTTCCTGTTCTAAAAGTGACATATCCGGAAGGGCTTTTTTAAGTTCCCAGTGAGGCCAGCCGTCTTCGTCGGTGCCTATCAATTCGTAATGCCCTGAATAACTCAGTACCTTACAAGTGGCAATATGCATCAAGCCAACTTTCTCGTCTTTCTTAAATGGTTTTTCTTTCAATAAGCCCAGCTCGCGCATACCTATAATAAACAACAAGGCATCCATATTCGGTTGCTTGCCGAAGCGCTCCTTCAAGAAGGCAAGAATCTCTTGCCACTTCTGTTTGCGGTCTACTTCATTGTAATTGTCGTTGCTCATTTTTTAGGAAAACGCATTTTATAATGGTGGTCTACTTTGCCAAGGCTAATATTGTTTAACTTACTTTTAAGCAGGTTGCGCTTAAGGGGACTGATATGGTCGACAAATAAAATGCCTTCAATATGATCGTATTC
>JAIXYV010000043.1 GCA_027490055.1 Bacteroidota bacterium
ATGCTATTTTTTTTTGACCAATATCGTGTAACAAAAATCACGATTTTGTCAGTAAAATAGTTGTATTTTTGCGACCTTAAAAAGTAATACATCATGAATGGATTTTTCAAAGTACCAGTAGCTGTTAACGAGCCGGTATTAGACTATGCACCAGGCAGCAAAGAAAAATTAGCTCTTAAAGCCGCTCTTAATGAAGCACGATCAAAAGTTATTGATATTCCAATGTTTATCAATGGCCAGGAAGTTAGAACAGGCAAAACTCAGGACATCTTCCCGCCTCACGATATTCATCATAAAATTGGCACTTTCCATCACGGTGATGCCTCTCATGTTCACCAGGCCATTGAAGCAGCTTTAGCCGCTAAATCAAAATGGGAAAATATGCCATGGGAACAAAGAGCTGCCATTTTCTTAAAGGCTGCTGATTTAATTGCTGGACCATACCGCGCAAAACTTAATGCTTCTACCATGCTGGCGCAATCTAAAAATGCCTATCAGGCAGAAATCGATGCGGCATGCGAGTTAATAGATTTCTTCCGTTTCAATGTTCAATACATGGCTGAAATATATGCCGACCAGCCAAGTGCCAATAGCAAAACTATCTGGAACCGCCTGGAACACCGTCCGCTTGAAGGTTTCACTTTTGCAGTGACACCATTTAACTTTACAGCTATCGCAGGTAACCTGCCTTGCAGTATGGCAATGATGGGCAATGTTGTAGTATGGAAAGCTGCATTTACGCAAATCTATTCTGCTAATGTGGTGATGGAAATTTTAATGGAAGCTGGCTTACCAGCTGGTGTTATTAACTTAATCTATACAGATGGTCCAACCACTGGTGATATCGTCTTTAATCATCCAGATTTTGCGGGGTTGCATTTCACAGGTTCTACAGGTGTTTTCAGAAACATGTGGTCTACCATCGGTGCCAATATCTCTAAATACAAAACCTATCCTCGTATCGTAGGTGAAACAGGTGGTAAAGACTTTGTTTTACTGCATAAAAGTGCTGATGTTGCAACATCTGTAACCGCTTTAGCAAGAGGCGCCTTCGAATACCAGGGTCAGAAATGCTCTGCCGCTTCAAGAGCTTATGTGCCTTCCAACCTTTGGGATGCTGTTAAAACGCAACTAGTTGCCGAAGTAAAAACCATGAAAATGGGACCAACTGAAGACTTCAGAAACTTTGTGAATGCCGTTATCGACGAAAAATCATTTGATAAAATCAGTCGCTATATCGACAATGCGAAAAACGATAGTTCAGTTGAAATTATCGTAGGCGGTAATTATGATAAGTCGAAAGGTTACTTCATTGAGCCAACCATCATCGTAGCCAAAGATCCTAAATATGTGACTATGTGCGACGAGTTATTCGGACCAGTTTTGACGATCCATGTATACAATGAAAACGAATTCGAAAACGCACTTGAACTGGTAAATACAACCAGCGAATATGCACTTACAGGCGCTGTGATTGCTCAAGACAGATATGCCATCACTCAGGCAACTGATGCTTTAAGACACTCAGCTGGTAATTTCTATATCAATGACAAACCTACTGGTGCAGTTGTTGGTCAGCAGCCTTTCGGTGGCAGCAGAGCCAGTGGAACGAACGATAAGGCCGGTAGCAAAGCCAACTTATTAAGATGGACCAGCACAAGAACAATCAAAGAAACATTGGTACCTGTGAAAGATTACAGATACCCTTTCCTTAACGAGGAATAATAGTTCAAATACTTTTTAAAAGGGTTGTTCAGATTTTGAACAGCCCTTTTTTATTTTTCGAATTTATTAAGTTCCTAACTCGACTAATAAGTTTGAGAAAACTCTGTTAAATTGAGAACAGTTACTTATAATTCTATTTGAATTAAATTATAGTTTTTTATAACAAACGTCAGAAAAAGTCAATTTTTTGTTGAATATAATTTGTTCTATTAGTTTTCTCTATGCTTGAATAGATTTTCTTTTTAACTAAAAAGTATAAATATAAAACAATTTAATAACTTTATATTCAATGTTTTAAGTAGTTTTTTAGTGGCATTTTATTGCATTTTTAATACATATCCACTTTCCTTATCCACAAGTGTCAATAAGATTAAAAATTATCTATTTAAAAATACTAAATTAATATTATAATTGCATTGTGTTTTCATAGTTTTAGTTTTTAGAATGGGTTAGACTTCGGTCTAGCCCTTTTCTATTTTTAGACAATTCTGAACTGACTTCTCTCATTTCCTGTTAATTTTGTTGCATGGCAAATTCAAAAGCTGAACGATACGAGGAGCTTCTTCAAAAAGCTTCGGGACTAATTGATAAAAACTGTGGTGATACAGCCAATCTGGCCAATGTTTCAGCCCTTCTTAAAGATACATTTAATTTCTGGTGGTGTGGTTTTTACCTGATAAACTCTAATCAAGTATTAGAACTTGGTCCATTTCAGGGACCAGTAGCCTGCACGCTGATTCCTTTTGGAAAAGGTGTTTGCGGCAGCGCCTGGGAAAGACAAGAAACGATTATTGTACCGGATGTCCACCAGTTTGAAGGGCATATTGCCTGCTCTTCGGTGAGTAACTCCGAAATTGTTGTCCCTTTTTTCAGAGACAACAAAATCGTCGGAGTACTTGATATTGACAGCGAACACTTCAATCATTTTGACCAAACCGATCAAAAATATCTTGAAGCCTTGCTTAAACTTCTTAATTAACGTTTAATGGTGTCTACCATGTTGCCAGACATCATTTCGCCTTCTGTATAGTATTCTTCCTTTAAGTTCAGATTGCCACCATAAGTGTTAATCCAGGCAACAAATTCTTCATTGCTCATAAAGCAAACCTTATCACTTAAATTCAATCCACCAAGATCACCAACCAGCCATCTGCCTGATTTCTTGCCGTTCTCAAAGGCGCCAATAGCATTTGGCAAACCAAATTTACTGTAGTAAACCCAAATGCCTTCTTTCTTGCCATTCACCATTCTGCCTTCTTTTAATTTATAACCATTAGACTGCAATTCCTCAATAAAGCCTGAACCATTAACTAATACTGGCTTACCTACTGTATCGTAAAACTCCAGGTAGTAATCCTCTTCTGTTGGAATATCAGCCTCACTCTCGCAAGAATACTTGGTTTCCTGATCTAAGGCCAAACCCTTAAACATCAATCTACCATCATCATAGTAAGCTTTTACAATTCCATAACTGTGGAATGTATCTTCACCATTGATCTCAATAATTGAATCTCTAAAGTCTATGCGCTTATAAATTCTGTCTTTGCCTTCTCTGTAAAAACTCCATTCACCTACCGGATTATTGTCTTTTTTCATCCCCTCACTAAAGATGGTTCCGCTCTTGTAGTAGTATTTGTAATTGCCTTTTTTCACATAGGTAGTCGAGAATATACCCGTTAAGAAATCATTGCCACTTAAATCTGGCGATTCGATGATAGCATTCGCGCCACTGGACAAGGAAGGAACTCTTTTGCCTTTCTTATAATTCCAATACATTCTTGGAATAGAATGGTAAATGTCATAGTACATGCTGTCTTTTGAATTCATATCAACTGTCATTTTCAACTGACCGCTGTCTCTGTATAACTCATAAGTACCAACCATATAACCTTTATTAAACTGATAGCGCTCGATAAAACGATTGATCGTATCAACTTCATTGTATCTGACAAAGTAACCATCTGGAACACCCATATTGAAATACCCGCTATAGTTAGGCGTACCATTCATATCCAGATTCCAAACTTTACCATTAACTGTATCCCTTTTGGTATTATAGACATAGTTCAGATAATTGTAATTGTAACCACTGTAACTATACTGCATACCTTCTTTCTTACCCTTCGAAAAGTTATACTGTTTCTCGAGGGTACTGTTGTTTAAAATATGCCACTGACCATGTTTCTTTCCATCTTCAAATTGAATAGAAGAGGATTTAATTTGATAAGTATTATCCAGTTTAATTTTAGTGCGCTTTCTATGGTAACTTGAGCGATAAAAATCTGGCTCATAGGCATAATCATAATCCCCATAGTCATCATAATCATCGCCTTTACTGTGATTGTTAAATCTGTAGAGATCAAATTCGAGTTCAGATACAATTTTATTACTGCTAAAATAGGTGGACACCGATTGATTCCTGAAGATATCATAATACGAAGCACCACCGCTAAAATTCGCTTCTTCTATACCAAAATTCATTCGTCTCACTGGCATAATGAAAGTGCTATTGTATTTCTTCAAAATATTTTTATCCATCTCCACTGTCAGTTCGATGATCTGTTTCTTAGCAAGAAAATCGAAGAACTGAGTGATTTCGTATACTCTTGCCTTGATCTTATTTGGACGTCTTTTGTATTTTACATTGACCTGAAGTGACCCTGTAAAAGGTTTTCTTCCAAGATAAATGGAACGGTGCATGGTAGGTTCAAGGGTGAAGAACTCAAGGAAGTTGGTATTGAAATTAGCTTTATAATCTCTTCGTCCTTTTTTGTAATAATCGAACATGTCTTCAGAAAAATCACCAAAAGCATTGTAATAGTTTTCGTCATACTCGTAGAACTTTTTACCTTTTAACATCAAGGTGTCTGTTAAAGTTAATGTATCATAGTGAGTAGGTATCTTGATCACTCTTAATACTCTGCCATCTTTGTACCCTCCGGTAACCACAAAATACTTCTGATAGTTGAAATACTTGCCTTTAGTAAACTTAGTATTGTTATAGGTATAATCTAAGGCCATCTGATAAAACTCTTCGCCTGTATATGCACCTTTCTTGTAAACATATTTAGATTTAGGCACTAAAGAATCGCCGGTAAATAATTTATCATAAGTAGAAGTATACACTTTTGTGGTTTTGCCTTTCTTATCTGTCGTTTTATCCCATAACTCTGTTTGACAATAGGTGTTACTATTGCTGTAATCATCGTATCTTCTGTAATTATATGTTGTATTGTTGAACTTCTTCGAGCACGAATCTATCAGATAGGCCGTTTCGCCACTGCCACCTTTCCAGTGATTATAAGTTTCAATCTTTATATAGTGACCATTGATGATGGTGTCCTTAACATTTCTCCAAAACTGAGTCAGCTTGTAGTAATTAAAACGAGCTGAATCGGCTAATGCATAGGTATACTGTACAGGGACATCACTATCATACTTAAAAAAGATATAATCGTCTTTAGAAGAACCAAACTCTGAAGAATACGAATATTCGTTTCTCACGATTGGAATATGCTTATCCGATTTGAAAGTGCTGGCATACTTCATCACACTGTCTTTGCTGAACAATGTCTTATTTTCCAGCTTTCCATCCGAATAATAGACTCTGGCTGTCTGTTTACCTTTACTGTAATACTCCAGGGTATAAGACAATTTTAATTCCGCATAGGCTTTTTTCCATTCACCTTCTTCTTCACCTTTCACATAATTTCCTTCTGTGGTTTGATAAACTGCAGGTTTTTTCTTTTTTAAATAATAAGTGGTTTTTTTATAAGGTCCAGATTTCTGACCCATCTCCATAGAAATTGATCTGGTTTCTAAAGTATCTTTTTTGCCATAACAAGCTTTCACTTTTTGTAAACCATCCAATACCCCATCTTTGAATTTTAACTCAAATACATAAGCACTGTATTTCATCTTGCCTCCGGGAGAATAGTCATAATCATTATTATAACTATAGTCATCATTATCATAATAATCATAGTGCCTTCTTCTCGGTACATATCTGTGACTCTCTTGTATAAGTCTTACAGAACCATTTAGCATATCATTCTGATAAGGCAATTCTGCAAATGGCTTAACCTGATTGTCTCTGCTGTAAAACTTTGCAATACCGTCTTTCTTATTGTTCTTGATGGTAAGTGTTGCAAACACATGATAAATGGTGTCATACACCACTTCTTTTCCAATCTTGCGTTTGTTTTTTAAATCGAAAGATGTCGAATACATAAGGTACTCGCCGTCTTCTACTGTGCCAATTACCGGGGGCATATTGTAATTGTAAAACTCCAGTGAACTTTCACTGACAGTAAAACGCATACCCGAATAGCCGACATCAATGGTTTGAGGATAAATTAAGTAAGGTTTGCCATTAAATCTGGCTGTTTTCTGGGCATTAGCAGTAAAAACGGAAATAAAAAGTAATAGAACTAGGGATTGTTTTAGCTTTAATTGCATAAGTTGATCATTATAAAGTTAGACTAACGCAAATGTATTGCATTTATTTTACTAATTCTCTGATTTTTAAAGCCAATTTGAAATAGCGTTTAAAAACCTTACCTTTGCAGGTCAAATGTCAAGAATTGTAGCCATTGTAGGAAGACCGAATGTCGGCAAATCAACCTTATTTAACAGATTGGTTGGTGAAAGAAAAGCCATTGTAGATGATTACAGCGGTGTTACCCGTGATCGTCACTACGGCGACTGTGAGTGGAATGGCGAAACCTTTACGGTGATTGACACTGGTGGATACGTAAAAGACAGCAAGGATATGTTCGAAGCTGCTATCCGCGACCAGGTGAAAATTGCGGTTGAAGAAGCCAGTGTGCTGGTGTTCATGACCGATGTTCAAACTGAAGTTACCGACCTGGATTCTCAGTTTGCTGAGATTCTTAGAAAATCTAAAAAACCTGTTCTTATTGCAGTTAATAAAGTAGATAACCACGAGCAAATAACTGAAACCGCTGCATTTTATCAGCTTGGTTTTGGCGAATTATTCCCGATTTCTTCTGCTACAGGCAGCGGAACTGGCGAATTGCTCGATAAAGTAGTGGAGTTACTGCCAGAAGATGATGGCAAAGACTATATCAGTGAAGAAATTGCTAACCTTCCTAAAATTGCTATTGTTGGCAGACCTAACGTAGGTAAGTCTTCTTTCATCAATGCCCTGCTTGGATTTAATAGAAATATTGTTACAGACGTTGCAGGTACTACCCGCGACTCCATCCACACACGTTACAACGCCTTTGGCAAAGATCTGATCCTGATCGATACGGCAGGAATTCGTAAAAAATCTAAAGTTGAAGAAAACATCGAGTTCTACTCGGTAATGCGCAGTCTTAGAGCCATCGAAAATTGTGATATCTGTATCATTATGCTGGATGCTCAAAACGGTATAGAATCTCAGGATCTGAATTTATTGTTCCTGGCTCAGAAACATGGAAAAGGGATTATCGTTCTGGTCAATAAATGGGACCTGTACGAAAAGTCCACCAACACCGCCAAAGAATACGAAGAGCACATTAAAAAACGTACAGCGCCATACGTAGATTACCCAGTTGTATTTATCAGCGCCCTAAACAAACAACGTATTTTTCAGGCCATAGAGTCTGTATGTGAAGTATACGATAGATTATCAACTAAAATTAAAACCTCTAAACTTAATGAGTTGTTATTGCCAATTATTCAGGCAACGCCTCCACCTAGTATTAAAGGGAAAACAATTAGTATTAAATACATTCAGCAACTGCCTTCAAAATCTGTTTGTTTCGCTTATTTCTGTAATCTGCCTCAATACATCAACGATTCGTATAAACGTTTCCTTGAGAACAAACTGAGAGAAAATTTCAATTTTAACGGTGTTCCGATTAAGATTTTCTTCAGAAAGAAATAATTACTTTTTCTTGAAACCCAAACTGGCAGAATTGATGCAATAGCGCAATCCTGTTGGTGTGCCGTAACCATCTGTAAAAACGTGCCCCAGGTGACCTTCACAGTTAGCGCAAAGCACTTCCACCCTAATCATACCGTGACTGGTATCGCGTTTTTCTATCACTTTACTTTTGTCTGCTGACTCATAAAAACTTGGCCAGCCGCAACCCGCATCAAACTTAGTGTCTGAAGTAAAAAGCAACTCACCACAACCCTTGCATACGTAATCGCCAGCTTCCCAGTTTTTATCATAGGCACCTGTAAATGGTCGCTCAGTTCCCTTTTCTCTCAAGACTCTGTAAGATTTTTCTCCAAGCTGTTCAAGCCACTCTTCATTGGTTTTTTGTATCATCTTTAATTATGTAATTGTAGTGTTAGACCATTGATAGTCCTCTATATCAGACAACAATTAGTTACTTAATTTGTTTGTTGCTTCAAAGCACGCTAATTTTGGTCATTAAAACCAATTAATTAAACAGCCACAAGCTATTTGTATCTATGTCAGCCGGATTATTTTTTACCGTAATTATATGCTATTTCGCAGCCCTGATTGTCATTAGTAAAATCACCTCTCGCAAAGCCGATTCAGCATCCTATTTTATTGGCAATAAACAATCTCCCTGGTATCTGGTAGCTTTTGGTATGCTTAGCGATTCACTAAGTGGTGTTACCTATATTTCTGTTCCAGGAGCAGTTCAGAAAGCTTCGCTTACCTACATGCAGGTGGTATTTGGTTATTTCCTCGGTTACTTCATTATCGTCTTCATTTTACTTCCTCTTTATTATCGATTAAACCTTGTTTCTATTTATTCTTATTTAAGACAAAGATTTGGCGCAAATGCTCAGAAGACAGGGTCATTCTATTTTTTAATATCAAGATTGCTAGGCGCAGGTGGACGTCTCATGCTGGCCATTGGTGTGATGCAAACATTTATTTTCGACTCCTACAACATTCCATTTGCACTGACAACTGCCATCTTTATCGGACTAATGCTGATATACACCTACAAAGGCGGCATCAAAACACTGGTGTATACCGATGCTTTCCAATCACTGTTTTTAATCCTCGGAGTGGTTCTGGCTATCTCTGCTATTGCTGGTCAGCTAAACATGGGCTTCACAGATATTGTCGCTGTTGTGAAAGACGGACCAATGAGTAAAGTAATTGAAACCGATCCAATGAAAGCCAATTTCTGGGCCAAGCACATCATTGGTGGCGCGCTCTTTACAGTGGCTATGACAGGTCTGGATCAAAACATGATGCAAAAAAATCTGAGCATGAAATCGCTAAAAGATGCTCAGAAAAACATGATCTGGTTCAGTTTCGTTATGGTGCTGGTAAACATATTTTTCCTCTCTCTGGGTATACTTCTTTACCATTTTGCTTCTACTAAAGGGATTGCTTTACCAATGGAGAATGGCGCTGTACTTACAGATAAAGTTTTCCCTAACCTGGCACTTAACTATTTCGGAACCTTCACAGCACTGGCTTTCATCATCGGCTTAACGGCTGCCACTTTTAGTTCAGCAGATTCAGTGCTTGCTACACTAACAACCTCATTTTGCATCGACTTCCTGAATTTCGACAACAGAAAAGACATGAGCGATAACAAAAAGAAAAACATAAGGCATGCTGTGCATATTGGATTTGCCTTTGCTCTGTTAGCTGTAATACTTTACCTGAAATACATGCTTAGAGGCAGCACCACCATCGATTTAATCTTGTGGATGGCAACACTAACATACGGACCATTGATAGGCTTATTTACAGCAGGATTGTTTACTAAAATTAACTACAAAGACCAATGGATCCCATGGATATGTCTCATTTCTCCGATATTGAGTTATTTCCTGTCCATCAATAGCAAAGCCTTGTTAGGCGGTTATGTGTTCGGCAACGAATTAATACTAATAAATGGTTTAATCACTTTTGTGTTACTGCTGACGCTTCAGAACAAGTCGGCCCACAACAAAGAAAACCCCATTTCTACAATCTAATTTATCACTAATTTAATCTCTGCAATAAATGGCATCAGCTTTGCGTTATAAAGGTATGAAACTTACCAGCATCATATGGATATTAGTGGCCATCCTGGTAGTGAATTTAAGTTTCACCTTTGCAGGTAGTGGGCCCGGACCAAAAAAAGTTTACCGCGACACCATCTATCGTTACGGTACCAAAACCAAACCCGCAACTCCTGTTGTTCCTGTAGTAAAAGCCAAAACAAGTCCCGCTGCTCCTGCCCTTCCCAAGCTTCCAGAAATTGCCGAAGAAGACAGAATCATCGCTATTACTGCGGACATTAAAAAATTTGTGGTTAAAAAATCTGCTCAAAAACTTTATGTCTACTTTGCAGATACATTTAAAGTCTTCAGAATCTCTTTAGGCGCTAACCCTGTTGGTCATAAACAAAAACAAGGCGACAATAAAACACCTGAAGGTAAATATACCATTACCTATAAAAATCCTCAAAGTCGCGGACACCGCTCTTTAAAAATTTCATACCCTAACGATCAGGACCGCGAAAACGCTCGTAAGGCTGGTGTTAATCCGGGAGGTGATATTTTTATTCACGGACTTTGGTGGCCAACACAAGACCCAAAGACTCATTGGAAAGATAACTGGACCCGTGGCTGCATCGCTGTTAACAATAGCGAAATTGAAGAAATTTTTGAGCACACCCTTACCAGTACCGATATCATTATTCAGCCTTAAGGCTTACATAATGGCGCACTTCGAATTGATCATTTCAACTAATTTGTCAAGATCATCCGGATTGTCTAAATAAGATTTCTGAAAAGAAATAATCTCGCCACTAAGGGCTAATTTAAAATTGATTTCATACAACTGATGATTCACCTTTTCTATCTGACTCCACTGAATGCTCTTGGCTTGCTGAAATAAATTAAAGCAATAGCGCATGCCTTCATCATCCAGAATCAGAAAACATTGCTTAGAAAATAACCCTAGTTTCAATTTCTTTAATAAAAGATAGGAACCTGCAAGCAAAGGAAATATTAAAAAGCTGTACCAGTAAATTTTAGGATAGAAAGCAATACTCACAAATAATCCAAAAATTGCAAAGGCTGCAATTAGTGGGGCTTCCGATTTCGCACGATCAATTTTAAAAATATGCATCGCCGCAAAATTAATGCTTTATCTTGTAATCCGGGCAAACCGAATTTTTCCATGCATGTCTTTTCCGGTCTTAATTTTATAGCCTCTTTGTGTGCAATATTCCTCTAAGCCCCCTACTGTCAAAGGATTCAACTCAAAATATATCTCCGGAAATTGACCTTCTGAAAACACTTCAATAACTTTTTTATAAAACAACAAAGTGTCTGCATCGTCTACAAACAAAGCCAGATGAGGCTCGTAATTCATCACATTGGGAGTCATCAATTCAGATTCCTCTCTGCCAATATAAGGGGGATTGCAAATCACCATATCTGGCCAGGTTGCTTCCCAGGCAGTGTTTAGAATATCATGATGCAACCAGTGAATTCTGTTGTTGCCAAAAATTTCCTGTTCGCTGCCAGCCGCCATTTTAAGCGCATCATCAGAAACATCCGATGCATACACCTGCCAGCGTTCTGATTGAGCCCTCATGTACAAAGCAATGCAACCACTTCCGGTGCAAATATCTGCCACTACGCCCGGGCTAAGTGAAGTATTTTCCTTCATCCATTCCAACAACTCCTCTGTCTCTGGTCGCGGTATCAATACACTGGAATTGACCTTTATTCGCATACCACCAAAATATTCGTACCCTATCAGGTGCTGCACAGGTGCCCCTGCCATTAAACTTTGAAGACTTTGATTGAGATGGTCTTCCCTTTCAAATACCTCATCAGCCTGCAGTATTAACTGGGTTTTGGTAATAGTATAAATCTCGTTGAAGAGCGACAATGCAATAGCATCAGCCTCAGCTTCGGAATAAATTTCTCTGAGCTTTTTACGGGTAAATTGGTAAGCTTCTTTGATTGTCAAAATGTCTGCAAAGTTTTAAGTATTTTTGCAGAATAACAACTACAGACGAAAAATACATGCAGATGTGTCTGAATCAGGCCCAAAAAGGCTTCGGACATGTTTCCCCCAATCCTATGGTGGGCTGCGTAATCGTGCACAATGATCAGGTTGTTTCTGCCTCTTATCATAAAATCTTTGGGGGACCGCATGCCGAAGTGAATGCCATTCACCAGATGGATGCTCATGATATTCTCAAAGATTCTACAGTATATGTTAGTTTAGAACCTTGTGCCCACTTCGGAAAAACACCTCCATGCGCTTCACTTTTGATCGACAAGCAAGTGAAGAAAGTGGTGATCGCCACAACTGACCCATATGCTGAAGTGTCTGGAAAAGGTATTCAAATGCTCAAAGACGCCGGAATTGAAGTGGTGTGTGGCGTTCTTGAAAAAGAAGCACAACAACTGAACAGAAGGTTTTTTGTCAACCAGACCCAAAAGCGCCCCTATGTCATCTTAAAATGGGCGGAATCTAAAGATGGATTTATTGGCAACGACACTGTCAAACAAATATCTGGCACAGAGGCACAAACCCTGCTGCATCGCTGGCGCTCAGAAGAAGATGCCTTTATGGTTGGCACTAATACGCTTATCAAAGACAATCCTCAATTGAATACCCGCTTATTCAAAGGCAAAGATCCAATTAGAATTGCTATTGACTTTCAATTGCGTTCAAAAGAAATGCCTTTGCATTTCTTCGAACCTGGTCAGAACACTATCCTATTGAACGGTCATAAAGAAAGCAAAGAAAACCAGATAAACTTTGTAAAGATTGAAGACGCTTCTATTTCATCCATACTTAAAAAGTTGCATGAACTCAAAATAGGCAGTCTGGTAGTTGAAGGCGGCGCCAGACTAATCAACAGCTTTATTGAGGCTGGTGTCTATGATGAAGTCAGGATCTTTAGTTCAAAAACGCTTAAACTTAACACTGGTATTGCTGCTCCAGATTTAATAGTACCCGCCGCTCAGGTCAGTGATCTGGGAGATGATATTTTAACGGTATTTAAAAGATAATGCTTTTCAGCGACTCCTATATTACCATTACTGAAAAGGCCCAGTTACTCTATAAATCTAAAGGCAGTAAGTTCTTTGCCTTTGCCTTTCCTATACAGAAGGAATCTGAAATAAAAGCCATTATTGCTGAACTGAAAATGCAATATCCTGATGCCACTCATCATTGCTATGCCTATGTGCTGGGCATGGATAAAAGTGCTTTCAGAGCCAACGATGACGGAGAACCATCGGGTACTGCCGGGAAACCAATCCTGAGACAAATTCAGAAAATGGAACTGACCAATACGCTGGTTGTGGTAGTCCGCTATTTTGGTGGAACACTTTTAGGTGTTAACGGACTCATCGAAGCCTATGGTGAATCGGCAGCGGAAGTCCTTAAAATATGCCCCGTTAAGACTCATGAAATAACTGAAAAATATGTACTGAGCTGCGACTTCGGCGAAGAGAAAGATATTTACAGAGTGTGTAAACAATTTCAACTGCAAACCGTCATACAGCACGACCCATCGTGCTTTTCTGCAGAAATTAAAATACCTTTGCGTATAGTCGCCCCTTTTAAGGCGGCTATCAAGGATTTATACCATCTAAGAATACAATATACAGGCATAGAATGAAGTTTTTCAAAGGCATACTACTTATCATTTTGTTCACAGGTGTCAACTCGTTTGCACAAATCAATGATTACTTCAATATCAAAGATGTAAAAACCTACCGTTTTGATCACCTGAACATTCAAACAGACAAGGATATTGCGACATTTACCTCTGGCATTAATGATTATAATTTCATTGAAGCTTTAAAAATAAACAACACACTTAACCTCAACCAATGCCTCTCTGTTATTAGACAGTGTTACGGTTTAAAGGAAATCAATCTGATCGATTATCACGGTCCTTTTAATGAACAAACTTTTGATTCTTGTGCCGATATTGAAATCCTGCACCTCAGCATCTCCGAAGAAAAACTGGATCAGTTACAATTTCTGAGAGACCTGCCTAAGCTTCAAACACTCTTCTTATACATCATCGGAAAACCTGAATCTACGGTTGCCTTAAATAAATTGCCAAGTTTAAGAGAACTTCATATTATCGGCGATTTTCTGCCTGCAGATTTAAATGCTATTGCGACCATCGTTACCAATAATCAAGGACAACTGAAGCAATTTGGCCTAAGCGTAGACAGAGTGACTGATCTGCCGCCTGGAATTACCTCTCTTAAAATGTTGGACAAGCTGATTCTTTATGATAATTTGTCTGTATTTACCAATAAGGGCATTGACGATTTAAGTGAAGAAAAAATCAGCATCATGTTTGATCTGTTTTCGGATTTAGTAAGTGCTGTGGCTATTACCTATTGCTCGAACAATGGTTCGCTTAGCGATTACGAGCGCGACTTCCTGCAAAATCTCTATAAAGGAGAACTGGTTGCTCAGCAGGCATCCGAAACTGATGTTGTCGCTGAAGATGGGTTTACTATTCCATTTAAAAAAGAATTTATCCCTGATTTTCCGGTAACGCCCGAATTCAATTCGCCCTATTCTTCAATCCGACCAGCGGAAGAGATATTCGTCATCAATCCGGGTAACAATTCTATATTGCACACCCAAAGCGGACTATCGGTTAGCATCCCAGCCGGCAGTTTTATTAACGAGAATAGCGAACCTATTAAAGATCCGGTCTACATCAGAATTATTCAAATCAACAAGCCAACAGAATTGTTGTTTGCTGGTTTAAATATGGCAAATAGCGGCAATCAGTTTACCAATCAGTTTCTATTTAATATTCAGGCCACGGCCGAAAAAAGTGCTGCGCGCTTAAAAGAAGGCTATCAGATGAAAGTCAATATGCCTGTTGCTGCCGACAGCGCCATTGCTCACTTCTACGACTACGAATCATCCACCTGGCAAAACCTGAATTTCTATAACGAAATCTTCGCGGGCAATTTCGAGCCGATCGATTTCCATAAAATGGCTTCTTCAGCTTCAACTCAATCTCTGTACTTATTTGATACTGCTAGTTTTGACAACAGATTCAGAAGCAGTCATGCTACTTACCTTAACGACAAAGACAATAAAAGTCAGTTGTTATTTAAAAATAAAGCCTTTTACAGCGACCTTGACAGAACATGGACCCGAACTTACAACCAAAGCGGTAAACTGAGCGGAATTCGCATAAAAAAGGGCAAATCCTACATAAAAATCCAAAAGGTTATCCCTAAAGAGAGAAACAAAGCCAGACAGTACTTTAAATTACTGGATAAAACAGAACAGAATATATTCCCTGAGCTGAAAGCTTTCGGCAAACTGAACTTTAATGTTCCTGTCAATACAGACAACAAGAAAGAATTCAATGACAATTACATTCGCAATGTCAAATACAACGATGTTAGAATAAGTTATAACAGAGGTAAAGACTATTGTGAAATTCTGCTTAAAACCAATGAAGGCTACCGAAAACTAATTGCTTACATCACCGATTCAGACAATAAAGATATCATTAAAAAACAACTGAAGAAGTTCAATAAATGCTATGATAAATACCTGAAAATTGTCGGCAAAAAAAGAGTGGAATTTAATGCGCTTAACCAAATAAGATTTCAGGAGTTCAGACAGTATACCAATGAAAAGACGACGCTTCTCGAAAAGAACGGACAATATCCTGAATTAAAGATTCATCAGTTAGGCACTTTCGGCCTGTTCTACTCGCAGACACCTGTCTTTAATACATCCCTGATTGCTCAGTATACCGACCAAAAAGGTCTGCCAATAGATATCAAAAATATCTACATGATTGACAACCGATACAATACAATCTTTAGAATACAGGTTGGCAATCTGAATTTCGAACCTAATAACTGCGATTATATCATTGCAACAGATTACTCTGGCAACCTATACTACGCCAATAAAAATGATATACTGGCATCTGCCATCTCGAATAATTCGCTGATCTATATTAAGCTTAAGAAAGTATCTTCTAATGTGAGTGATATCAATACTTTCAACAATATCCTGAAGAATTAAAGGTTAATGCTCACTCTGATAATTTCAGAGGAAATTCCATTGTATTCAACCTTTATCATGTAAGAGCCAGAGCTAACATCTTCTAATATTACCCTTGCTTCGCCTTTTAACTCATCCAGTGTACTGGTATAAACTGTTCTTCCGGCATTATCCATAACAATTACAACGGGTGCCGGAATTGATGGATCTTCAGAGGTAACATTGTAATAGAAGAAAAAGGTATTATTCGCCGGATTAGGGAATGTTTGCCCAAGTTCAATCTTGCACTGTTCTGCCCCTTTGGCATTAATCACTTCGCGTTTTTTTACTGGCAAAGTGGTAGAGATATCTTTTAAGACTGTTTCGCTATTCTTAATCTGAGCCGACTGAGCTTTGAAATTACTGATATCAAAAACAGGGTACATTCTGGCAGTATCTGAGGCATTAAACGATGTGAAATATAAATCATTTTTATTCCAAACAGATTCTGATAGAACTACTGCCATCAATCCTGCCTTTTCAGCGAATCTAACCTGGGTGATATTTAACTGCGATTCAAATGTTTTGACCAGATAAATTGCTGGATCAAAATCTTCAGTCAGACTTCCGCGTTTTCTGCAAAACAACAAATTTGGAAAATCATCATTGGTAAAATAATACACTAATCCATCATTGTTCAAAATCCCCATTTCACGTTTTGTACTTGAAATAGTTGCAATAAAGGTATAAACATTATCTCCGGTTTTAGCATACTCGCACATGGTCGTATTGCCACTTAAATTAACATAAGCATACATGCGACTCATATCTGCAGAAAAACTTAAATAGGACAACGGAACTTTAACTGAAGTACCATGATTGATTTCAATAAGTTCGGCATTTCCGAAATCAGTTCTGGAACCCTCGATAGAACGGCACTTGTAGAGTTTATCCTGACTGATAAAATACAACTCATTTTTATCCTGACTCAAATAGCAGGAACGAATGCGATCTTTGAAATTACTAATTGTTAGAGGCACCGGAACGGTCCATTTTCCTGTAGATGCTTCCCGCTGAGAGTAGAATAGCCAGTCGTATGACTGATCATGCGTAAAATACAAATCCAGACCATCTGCTGAAATAAAAGGATAAGACTCCGTCTTACAACGCTCGTTAAATTCGAATGGCGTTAGCTCCCTGGTGTTAAAAATCAGATTTTCACAATCGCTTTGCGCCTTACTTTCAAGCGCAGTATTCTGAGCATTTGCAGAACTAAAAATAAGGACAGAAAGAATAAAGCAAAGTCGTTTTATCTTCATAGGCACAAAGATAACGCTAAAACAACTTGAAAAATTATAACATTATCCCCGAAAATTATTTCAATGTCTTGGAATTCCTACCGCTATTTAGCAGTAGCCTCGTAGAGCTTTTCTTTGTCGACAACATTGACAGCGCCACCATCCGTAATCTTGAAACTTATAGCCTCGTATGGCGCAGAAATAACTTCCTCGTCTTTCTTTATACCTTCTAAAATTTTGATGTATCTGGTATCCTGAATGCCTGTTTTTACGACCTTCTTAACCGCTTTACCATTCACCACCACAAATACCACTTCTTCTTTTTCACCAGAATTGTCAGATTTTTCTTTTAGCGTAATTGATGCTACTGGCACGGTTAATACATTACTCTCTGTTTTAGTATAAATATGCACTGTAGAACTCATGCCCGGTCTGAACGGCATTTTACCGCCATTCTCTGCCATAATCGCTTCGTATGATGATTTTAAAATCAGAACCTTTACTTCGTATTTAGTAACTTGTTCTGTAGAAACCATTGTTGAACTATTTTTAGAACTATTAGCCACTTGCGTCACTATGCCTCTAAATTTTTTGCCATCATATGCATCCACTTCAATACCTGCAGAATCGCCTACATTGATACGAACGATATCATTTTCGTTCACTTCAACTCGAACTTCCATTCGGCTTAAATCAGAAATACGCATCATCTCTGTACCTGCCATCTGAGCAGTACCAACAACACGCTCGCCTCTCTTAGAAACCAATCCTGTTATTACACCATCTGTTGGTGCAATTACACTTGTTCTATTATAGGTTTTACCAGCCTGATTAACACTTGCCTCTACTGATTGGGTATTATACTGAGAAGCCAAGGCTTGTTTCTCTGCTGCCTGTAATTCGGCTCTTGCCATTTCATACTGAGCTTCAGCCGTATTATACTCTTGTTGAGATATTACCTTTTCCTTGAACAGTTTCTCCTGCATCTCAAAGTTTTTTCTCTGTAATTCGACATTCGATTTTGTTCTAAGCAACTGGGCCTGAATATTAGCAGAAGTAGCTTTAGCATTATTCAACCCGGCTTTAGCCTGCTCTAACTGTGTCTGGTAAATATCTGGATTGATACGCACCAATAACTGACCTTTCTTAACCGTATCACCTTCCTGCACATATAAATCAATGATCTCTCCAGAGACATCCGGACTGATTTTAACTTCCGATTCAGGATAAATAGTACCACTGGCAGTCACCTCTTCAACAATGTTGCGAAGACTTGCTTTCTCGGTCGCTACCATGATGCCCTTTTTGTCTTTCTTGCCGAAGACAGCCAGTAAAATAAAGATAAGAGCGATTACTCCTACAGATATAAATATTTTTTTCTTAGTCATTGTAATTATAGTGTTATTGGATTGCCTTTGTAAAATTCTAAAATCAGACCTCTGAAGATAAGTTCATATCTGGCCTGTGTCTCGGTGGTTTGAGATTGTAAAAAATTGTTTTTTGATTGGATAAAGTCAAATGAGGTTGATGCTCCGGCGTCATAGCGTTTCTGAACATAATCCAGACTTAATTTCTGTGCTTCCACATTGTTTCTTGCAGCATCATATCTAGCTCTGGCAGCGTTATAATTGGTAACTGCAATATTAATATCTGACAGCAAAGTATTCTTAACTTTGGTCAGATTCATTTCGCTAATCTGCATATTGATTTTACTCTTCTGGTATTGGTTCTGAACCTGAAAACCACCGAATAAATTCCAGTTTAAACTTAAACCCATACTCTGACCAAGATTATCTTTCATTTGCTTGCCGAAATCTATCGTTTTGGTAGTGTACGCAAATGTTGGTTGAATAACCGCTTCATTATTGGTTTGAGTCACGCCAATCACCTGAGTACCTGTTTGCGTCACTGAAGTAATGGCTTTTGAATTCTGAGAATACACTGTACTGATATTGCCGTACATCGAGATGCTTGGTGCCATATTGCCCCGGCTAATTTTAGATTGAATACCTGCAGACTCTGCCTGGTACTCTGCCGCTTTCACCTGAGGCATATTACCCAGGGCAATGGTATAAATCTGCATAGCATTAAGGGTATTGATCATTAGTTCACCTGGTATCTTTGGTATTTCGATGTTCAATTCATTCTCAAAAGGCATCTGCATCAGTGTCTTTAAATTCAGTATCGCAGAAACTTTGGTATTCTGAGCGGTAATCAGATTGAGTTGCTCGTTAGCCAATTGTGCTTTTAAACTTAGTAAAGCACTTAGGTCGGTTGTACCAGCATCAACCATTTTCTGTGCTCTTTCTATTCTGTTAGAAGTGGTGGTAATTTGAAACTCTGCGTTTTTTATATTCTCATCTGCCTGTATGGTTTGTAAAAATGCACTTGAAATACTCAGAGCTATCTGATTCTTGATGGTTTGAATGTTTTCATTATTGGCTTTCAACAAGGCATCCTGATTTCTGATAGCATTTTCAAACTGAAGACCGTTGTACAATACAAAATTGGCATTTAAGCTGACGTTGTTGGTGCGTATGGTTTGATTGACGAAGGTATTCGTAAAACGGTCGATGGTTCTACCAAACTGGTAGTTCTGACCAGCACCTGCTGACAAAGTAGGTAACATTTGCGTCCTCGACTGACGGGCATCTATTTTAGAAGTCTCATAGTTTAAAATAGTCTGTCTGACATCGAGATTGTTCATCCAGGCATACTCTACACACTCTTTCAAGGTGAAGTTGCTGGTCTGGGCACCTGAAGTAAGGCTGACTATTAGAGTTAAGGAAAGTAAAACACGCTTGATCATAGGTTTAACCTGATTTTGGGTCGAAATTAAGGAAACTTTGTTTCAGACAACCATGTCTTCGACAAAATCAGTCGTTCGCCGATAAAAAAACTAGGAAACCAGTTTGCTGACAATCTCGGCACTTCGTAAACAAAGTGGAATACCACCGCCGGGATGAACGCTGCCACCACAGAAATACAAGTGATTGATACTGCCTTTATAATTAGGATGTCTGAAGAATGCCGCTAATCTTGAATTACTACTGCTACCATACAAAGCACCTCTGTAAGAAGACGTTCTCTTCTCTATTGACAATGGATCCAGGATATCTTCTGTTTCAATCAGTTTCTCGATATCAGTTCCAAGCAATCTGCTAAGTTTAGCCAATATAGATGCCTTAGCCTGAGCAATAAGCTTCTCCCAGTCCTGCCCCTTATTTGGTGGCACATTCACCATCACAAACCAGTTTTCGCAGCCTTCAGGTGCGTCGTCTTTTTTGAGTTTCGAAGTAATGTTGATGTATACTGTCGGATCATCGCTGACCTGATTGTTATCAAAGATGGCACTGAATTCCTTTTTGTAATCTTTAGCGAAGAATATGTTGTGCAAGCCCAGTTGTTTAAATTCGTGTTTAATTCCCCAATAGAAAATTAATGCACTGCTGCTCGATTCCACTTTTTTAACTGTCTCCGGCATTACCACACCTTTTAATAAATGGCCGTAAGTATGGTAAATATCCATATTGCTTACCACAACATCCGCAAAGTAAGTCCCGGCATTGGTTCTGATACCCGTAGCTTTGCTGTCCTGAATGATAATGGATTCTACTACAGATTTGAAATGAAAGGTGATGCCCTGCCTGACAGCCAGTTCATACAAACTTCTGGTTACGTCAATCATACCACCATTCGGGAAATAGGTCCCTACACCATACTCTAAGTGAGGAATAATATTAAGAGTAGCGGGAGCTTTGTATGGATTGCTGCCATTGTAAGTGGCATAACGATTAAACAGTTGAACAGTCTTAGGATTGCTGAACCACTTGGTATTGACGCTATTCATGGTGCTGAACATATTCAGTCGCCATAAATTGAGAATTCCTTTCAGACCTGTTTTGGACAAGTATGTTGACGATTTATGAAGCGAATTTTCAAGAAAAACAGGGGAGGTTAGTTCATATAAATATTTACTCTTATCCAGAAAACGTTTTACTTTTCCGGCATTCTCACCATGCGATTCGGCAAGGGCTTCAGACAACTTTCCAGATTCAGTCGGAGCCATAAAACTCGTGCCATCTTCATAAAAATAATGACAGGCTACTTTTAAAGTCTCATAGCTAAAACTATCTCTTGGATTTTCTCCAAAAAGTCTGAAAAGATCGTCAACCAGCTCGGGCATGGTAAAGAGAGAAGGACCGGTATCAAAGCGGTATCCCTTTGATTGAATCTCACGCATCTTGCCTCCGGGACTGTCGTTTGATTCAAAAACATGCACTTCGTACCCCTTAGCTCTTAACCTTAAAGCACTTGCAATTCCTGCAACTCCAGAACCTATGATAATCGCTTTCGCCATGTATGTTTGGAACAAATTAAAGCGCAATTTGTTCATTTTTGATATAAAATTTGTTTCACTCATCTTATATTTGACAAAAATTAGAACATATGAATCTCATTTTAATTTCCTTATGTATCTATATTGCTTGGATTTGGGTCGACTATTTCAGGCTGATAGACATCTTCCAGAGGGATGATATAAAATACCTGCTTCCTTTGTTTATAGGTGGTGCTCTCTCTACTCAACTGGTCATCGGTTTAGGCTATCTGCTACCCGATAATGCCATCTTTGAACTCGATGGCACTTTTATACACGACTTCCTGATCAGTTTTCTTAAAATCGGTTTGGTAGAAGAAATCGCTAAGATTCTTCCCTTCTTTTTATTCTTCCTTATTTTTAAAGATAAAGCAAAAGAGCCAATCGATATTCTGGCATTCAGTTGTGTTAGTGCCCTCGGATTTTCTGCGGCTGAGAACTATTTATACTATAACCAATACGGACCAGAAATCATCATTAGCAGAGCCATACTCTCTACTGTTGCTCATATGTTTAACACCGCGCTCGTGGCATATGGCTTCATAAGATTCAGGTATTACCATAAAAAAAATGGGCTTCTGCTTATACTGATGTACTTGCTTTTTGCGGCATTTTCCCACGGTTTCTATGATTTCTGGTTAATCTACGAACCTGCAGGCGCAAGAGGCTTTGTCATTACCATCGCCTATTTCCTCATTACTGTTTCAATCTTTGCTGTCATTCTCAACAATGCCATTAATAATTCAGAATACTTTACCTATAGCAAAGTCATAGACTCCGGGAAAGTAAGTTCGCGGTTACTGATGTCATTTGGTTTTCTGTTCCTGATACAATTTCTGATGGTATGGCATCAGAATGAATTTATTGTTGCCTTTCTGAATTTATTTGTCACCCTTTTCTACATCGGCACTATTGTCTCTGTAACGGTTGTCAGACTTAGCAGATTCAAACTAATACGCAATCGCTGGCACCCTATTCGCTTTGAGTTGCCATTTACCTACGATACTTCAGAAGCATTACCCGGCGATAACCGAAGCAGTTTTAGAATCAGGGGCGAAGCTTATAATGAAACATTTATCAACGAGTACTACAATGATTACTGCGTTTTAAGTCCCGTAAGCAGTCGCAATACCTACCTCGAAGAGTCAAGAATTGCTTACATAGAAGAAAAACTATTCCTTAAAAACGACGATACTTTCTATCTGGCAAATGTCTATGCCGATCTTGAAAATGGTGTTGCTTTCAAACTACTTCTCAAACCCAAAATTTCTGGAAGCAGCTTTGTTGATGGCAAATTTCCAATAGTCGCCCTGCTGCGATTTGATGAAGATTTTGACATGAATGACACCAGCAAAGCGTTATCAGACTTCGAATTTCTCGAATGGGCTTATATCAAACCCAGACAACATTTCAGGTAATCAGCATCGTTGTTTATACCCCTTAAATAGTATAAATTTGCACTAATGCAGTTAGTCCTCTCCTCTTCCTGGTGGTTTATCCTTCTTTGCCTTGGCTTAGGCATAGGGTATTCTTACTTGCTGTATAAACCTCAATTCAAAGATTTTAGTTACAAACTTATGGCTGTCCTCAGGGCGATATCTGTAAGTTTACTGGCATTTTTTCTTTTAGGTCCGGTTTTAGTGCGCATGAGCTCAGAAACAGAAAAACCCAAAATTATCATGGTACTGGATAATTCTGAATCAGTTCTGTCAAACAACAAAGCGAACTATTATAAAGATGCTTTTCTGAAATCCTGGTATGCCATGCCTGCTGAGCTTGGCGATGACTATGATGTAGAATTCATCAATATGGGTGGTGAAATTAAAATCAGTGATTCGGCCGATTTTAAAGCTAAAAAAACCAATATTGGTGCAGCCTTCGATTACATCAATAACACCTATGCCAAACAAAACATTGGCGCTGTAGTCATGGCCACTGATGGCATTTACAACAGAGGAACAAACCCTTCCTACAAAACCATCAATAACCACAGTCCGGTTTACACCCTTGGTATGGGAGATACCGCCCTTAAAAAAGATGTTATTCTAAAATCTGCCAATACGAACGCTATTGCATACCTAAACAATTCCTTCCCGGTAGAACTTAATTTATCCGCTTATGAATGCAGTGGACAGTCAACTACATTGACTATCTCTGAGAATGGAAAAACGCTGCATAGTCAGGTGCTTACAATTGACAAAAAAGATTACTTTAAATCCATTACCATCAATCTGGATGCGGCTCAGCCTGGGACCAAACATCTGACAGTTATCCTGAGCACTATCAAGGGTGAACATAGCATCATCAACAACAAAAAAGATGTCTTTATTGAAATCATAGATGGCCGGGAAAAGATCCTGTTGACATACGGTGGACCCCACCCTGACATCGGAGCAATAAAAGAAGCCATCAGTGTCAATAAAAATTATGAAGTAATCAGTATTCAGGCTAACGAACTGAATCTTTCTGATATCAGCAAATACAGTGTCGCAATTTTATACCAGATTCCTTCCAGAACATACAACTCTGCTAATCTGATTAAAACACTCAGAAGTAATAATATTCCGATTTGGATCATCGCCGGCAATCAAACAAGTATAGAACAGTTAAGTACTGTGTCTGCTATGGCTAAAATCGATAAACACCAGGGTAGATTTAATGAAGCTCAGGCTTCTTTTAATGCTACTTTCAATGCCTTTACGGTTGATGAGAATACCCGCCAGACCCTGAATGCTCTGCCGCCTTTAAATGTGCCTTATGGTCAGTACGCCGGCACAGAGATGATTGAACCTATGGCGTATCAGAAAATAGGCAGCGTTGTCACAAGCCTTCCTCTGTGGGGCTTCACCAACCAAAACAACGAAAAAACAGCCTACCTTTTTGGAGAAGGTTTCTGGAAATGGCGCATGCTTGATTTCGTAGAAAATGAATCCCATTTTGCCACTAACGAACTAGTCGGAAAAACCATTCAATACCTCACCGTTAAAGAAGATAAACGAAAGTTCAGAGTCTATCCAGTTAAAAATGTCTATGAAGAAGATGAATCTGTAAGGTTCATTGCCGAATTGTACAATGCCAGTTACGAACTCATTAATACCAACGAAGTTAAACTAAGCTTAATCAATGAAGCCAAACAGGTATACAATTATACCTTTAGCAAAAACGACAGAAGCTACTCGCTTGAACTGGGTCTGCTGCCTCCGGGAGCCTATAATTTTACCGCTAAAGCAGAAGGTATAAACGAAACTGTTAGCGGCCGTCTGATTGTTACTGCCTTGCAAACTGAATTGGTGAATACCAGGGCCGATTTCGGACTGCTTAGAGATATTAGCAACAAACACAAAGGTGAATTTATGCCAGCTTCTGATATTGCTAAACTGGCCAATAAAATAAAAGCCAATACTGCTGTTACAGCTGTAACCTATAACGAGAAAAAACCAGACGAACTTATTAGTCTGAAATGGGTGTTCTTCTTATTGCTGTTACTCATATCCGCAGAGTGGTTCATCCGAAAATACGAAGGTGCATATTGATGAAAATCCCGTTAAGACATCAGCCCGTACTCTGTAACTATTATGTTACTTATAGATGCAATGCTAAATGCGGGTTCTGCGATATCTGGGAAAAGCCATCCCCCTATATCACCCTTGAAAATGCTGAAAAAAATTTTAAAGACCTGAAACGATTAGGCGTTAAAGTTATTGATTTTACTGGTGGAGAACCTTTACTGCACCGCGAATTACCGCAACTACTCGACCTGGCTAAATCGTTCGGATTTATAACCACTGTCACGACCAATGCCCTGCTTTATCCCAAAATGGCTGAAAAGCTAAAAGGCAAAATCGATATGTTGCATTTTTCGCTGGATTCTCCGGATGAAGCTACTCATAATAGCAGCAGGGGCGTTCAACTGTTTGATAAATTTGAGGAATCTATTGAGATAGCGAAGCGTTTGGGAGAACGACCAGATATTCTGTTTACCGTGTTTAGTCACAATATCGACGAGATCGAAAGGGTGTACCAGACGTATTGCCTGCCAAATAATTTCATGTTAATCTTGAACCCTGTTTTTGAGTACAATGAAGTTGGTGCTGAACTTAGTGCTGAAGAACTTAAGAAACTCGAACTCTGGGGAAAGAAAAAACTGGTGTACTTAAATGGTGGTTTTATTGAGCTGAGAAAAGACGGCGGCAACCATATCGACAATCCGGTTTGCCGGGCAGGTAGCACTACCATCGTCATTTCACCAGATAACCAACTTGTATTGCCTTGTTATCATTTAGGTGTCGAAAGTTTGCCTATCAACAATAAATTGTATGAGGTTTGGACAAGTGCCGAGGCTCAGAATTTGATCAAACAAGAAGGTAAAATGGCTGCATGCGAAGGCTGCACGATTAATTGCTATATGCAACCAAGTTTCGCAACTGTATTAAGTAAATACTGGTTAAAGGCATTGCCTTCGACCCTGAAATACAACCTTGTAAAAGGTACCTGGAAACAGCTTATTTAAACGAAACGAGGATCGGTTTCCATCACATGCCCGCATGATTTGCAGGTTCTTAAATCTTCGTTGCCGTAGTAGTCTTTAAATCTCGGCAGAAAGTCTTTTTCTATGTCATGTAATTCAAAATAGGCAGAATGTAGAGGGTGATTGCACTTTTCGCAGAACCATAACAAGCCATCTGTAAAGCCTTTTCCCGCTCTGACACGCTCAAAAACTAAACCCAATGACCCCTCAGATCTTACAGGAGAATGAGGCACTTTTGCTGGCAATAAAAACATATCACCTGCAGATAATGGAATATCAACGGCCTTTCCATCTTGTTGAATTCTGACGGTAATATCGCCTTCCAACTGATAGAAAAATTCTTCTGTTTCGTTGTAATGGTAGTCTTTGCGGGCATTAGGACCAGCAACTATCATGACGATAAAATCACCCGCTCCCACAGTTAGATTCTTATTTCCGACAGGTGGTTTTAACAAATGTCTGTTGTCTTCAATCCATTTTGTAAAGTTAAAAGGAGGCTTTATATCAGTCATGAGTCAAAATTAGTAAAATTATTTAAAATTGTAGCAGTCGTTATATTTTTTATATTCGCAGAATGAATGAAGAGAATCAGGATCTGCCTCTAATAGATGTGAGGAAAGTGTTTCACGACAAAAACCCCAAAATGGCCCGTTGGATACCGGGCTTCTTATTCAGATTCTTCGAAAAACTGATTCGTCAGGAAGATCTGAATAGAATACTCACCAAAGCCAAAGGCCTGAAAGGTGTGGATTTTGCTCGCTGCTGCTTTGATGATATCGGTGTTACCATCGTTTCTAAAAACATTCACAACGTGCCGAAAACAGGCCGATTAATACTGGCAGCCAACCACCCTTTGGGCGGACTAGATGGCATGGGCTATATCAGTGAGGTTCATAAGATCAGACCGGATGTAAAGTTTTTAGTGAATGACATTCTAATGAATGTTAAACCGCTTCAAAATGTTTTCTTGGGCGTTAATAAACTTGGCACTAATGCCAAGAGATCTTTATTAGCCGTTGAGCGTCAGTTTGCCTCAGATGGCGCAACCTTGATTTTTCCGGCAGGTATGGTGTCCCGCGATCAGGGCGGCAGAATATTTGACTTAAAATGGAATAAAAGTTTTATCACTAAATCGGTCAAATATCAAACAGACATAATACCAACTTTCGTTGAAGCCAGTAACAGTAAGCGTTTTTATAATATCGCCAAGTGGAGAAAGCGATTAGGCATTAAACTCAATATTGAAATGTTATTATTGCCTTCAGAGATGTTTCATCAGAAAGGCAAAACCATTACCATACATTTTGGTAAACCAATTCCAGCCTATCTAATCAAGAATATTGGTGAACACCACAAGATTGCCAATGCAATGAGACATTTTGTATACACCTTGAAAGATAAGCCGGATGGCGACTTTGAAGAATTTTACCACGCATTTAAACAAAAATAAATATATTTACCCTTTGAAATCTAACAATATGCAGGAGATTATAGCACCGGTTGACAGAGCGCTTTTAGAGCAGGAACTGAATGATTCAGTCTTTGTCAGACCAACAAACAATGGAGGTAACAAACTTTATATTGTTGATTGCCACGACGCCCCAAACACTCTAAGAGAAATTGGCCGCTTGAGAGAATTGTCATTTAGACAGGCAGGCGGAGGAACAGGAAAAGATTGCGATCTTGATGAATTTGATTACGGCAGCAGCGCCTACAAACAACTGATTGTCTGGCACCCTGAAGACAAAGAAATTATCGGAGGTTACCGCTACATACTAACTAAAGACGCCCGCATGCCAGATGGCAATTACCATTTGGCTACTACAGAAATATATGAGTTCAGCGAAAGGATGAAAGATTTCTATTTTCTGAAAACCATAGAACTGGGTCGTTCTTTTGTACAACCTAAATACCAGCCAAGTACTGAAAACAGAAGAGGTTTGTTCAGTCTGGACAACCTTTGGGACGGCTTAGGCGCACTGATCATCAACTACCCTGAAGTCGACTATTTCTTTGGCAAGGTAACGATGTATACCCATTTCAACAGAGAGGCCAGAGATTTAATACTGACCTTCATGCACCATTATTTCCCGGATCCAGAGAATCTGATAAAGGTTGAACATCCAATGCCAATTGTGTCTGATACTTCTGAATTTAAGAGGGTATTAGAGGGCATGGACTACAAGCACGGACATGTCGAATTAAACACCCGGGTGCGCGAACTTGGCGAAAACATCCCACCATTATTCAACTCATACATGAATACAAGTCCCACCATGAAAACCTTCCCTACCTGCATCAACACCCATTTTGGGGATGTAGAGGAAACGGGCATTATGGTGACGATAAAGGACATTTACGAGTCTAAAAAAGACCGCCATGTGAGTTCTTATATGAAATTTCTAGCCTCGAAAACCCAGCAATAGCGGGACAAGTCCGAATTTTTGCCTGAATTTTAAAAAAAATTTTTGCAAAAAAAATTAAAAGGCTATATTTGCACTCCTTTTAGGAAATTCCTATAAAGCTAACCCATATAAAATTGGGTTTAACCATTCCTTGATAGCTCAGCTGGTTAGAGCGAGTGACTGTTAATCACTAGGTCCCTGGTTCGAGCCCAGGTCAGGGAGCAAAAAAAAAAGCCATCTTCGGATGGCTTTTTTCGTTTGCGAGCTGAGCTGGGCGAGAACTAAGCGAAGCGTTCTCACGACCGAAGGGAGTAACTTAGCGCAACGTAGTGAAGCCTTCTCACGACCGAAGGGAGTAACTTAGCGTAACGAAGTGGAGTCCCGCATCGTGATTGTAGCGAAGCGGAAATCTCTGATGCGGGGAGCCCATTCCGATTCTAATCGGGAAGAGAACATCAAAAAGCCTCAAAGAAATGTGAAGCTTTTTGTTCTACATCTAAAATGTCTGTAATTTTGAAACCACTCCCATAAATCTCAATAAATAATTACAAATCATGCAAGACTTCATGGACCAAGCCGCAAAAAATGGTGTGGCACTCCTCGATAAAGGAATGTGTCAGTTTTGTGGCGCAAACTATCAACGAGGAATTTTTGAATGTATGGAAAACTACAACAACGGACTTGTATATTTTGATTTTAATGATTCGAAAAATCATTTGTTTAGATTTTTAAGTGTTGATGCTCATGCTCTACAGCATCCAGAAATTCACGGACGATGGAGCAATCATTTTCATTTGACAAGGTTGCATTTAATACTTGAAAAAAAGCAAACATGGGACTATAACAAATCACCTCTACTCAGTGACTATCTGAACGAATATAAATCAAGCAAAGAAAATGAGTTTCTAAAGATCCCAGAACCAATGAATAGAGGGAAAATCACAGCAAAAGATCTGATCAAGACAACAAATGCAGAAGAATGTGCTGAACTCATAATAAAATGGGCGGATGAAGTATATCATTCCTGGAGTTCAAACCATGCACTAGTTTCTCAAATTGCAGATGGTTTTTTAAACAACTTCTATAAAGAAACAACCCAAGCGGAGAAAACAAAGAAACGTTTATAGCATATGCCCGAATTTGGCGATAAACTGCTTATTAAAAATTACTGATTAAACTCTCAATCGCACTTTCACTCTTTACAAGAAGTATTATATTATCTAATTTAATAAATCATAAAGGTTAATTTTTTTCAAACAGAGCACCTTTAACCTATGAGGCAGAATTAAATTAACAAATTAATTAATTATCCTAAGATGAGTAGTTGTGAGAGAAAAACGGAGTTCCCATCCTATAGCTTATTAGCTATTCCATTCAAATTAAAAATAAAAAGTCCCCATAACTTACCTAAGTTTGTTCTTTATCTTAATCCTTATTAGCACCATGAAAACTTTAATCATTATTACAATTTCTATTGTCTTATTAATAGTAATAATACAGATTTATATATCAAGAAGTACCCAACAAACAGAACAACACAATTACACGGTCATTAAGTC
The DNA here is from genome assembly GCA_027490055.1 of Bacteroidota bacterium. Taxonomy (GTDB): domain Bacteria; phylum Bacteroidota; class Bacteroidia; order NS11-12g; family UBA955; genus JABMMZ01. The sequence goes on from JAIXYV010000043.1 coordinate 29,851, forward strand.
GTATGACAAATTTGAGATCAGACAATATGACTCTGCCTTGTTCTCGAGTGTGAAACTCAGTAAGAAAGGTTACAAAGAAAGCTCAAGTGAGGGTTTTAGGATACTGGCAGGGTATATATTTGGCGATAATGACGCTAACGAAAAAATTGCCATGACCACGCCTGTTATGATGGAATTAGGAGATTCTACTAAAATGATGTTTATGGTTCCGAAAAATAAAAATCTGGAGAATCTGCCGAATCCCAAAAACAGTAAAATAGTGTTCGAAAAACAAGAAGAAAAAATTATTGCTGCCATTAGCTTTGATGGTTGGGCCGATGATGAAAAGATTGAAAAATATACCTCTATTTTAAAGGAAGAACTACTCAAAGAAAAACTCAATTTTGTCAATAAATTTACATTTATGGGCTATAACCCACCTTACGAAGTGATGAATAGACGTAATGAAATTGTGGTTGAGTTAATTGACTATAAAAAGTAATTCATAAAGAGTCGAAAGTCCTTGATAGCGCGACAAACATCCTCTATATTCAAATTATAAACGGCCCTTTATTACAGACAAATTAATTTGGATTATTTGATTAATTAGTAATTTTGAACTTAGATGACGGAACTCGAAAATTATATACAATCCTATTTTGGTATTGACGAAACTGATGTAGTAAAAATTGCTTCCTTCTTTCAGCCCATACATCTTAAGAAAGGTGACTTTTTTCTGAGGTCGGGCCACAGCTCTGATCGTCTTGCCTTTGTGCAAACAGGCGTACTAAGAGAATTTGTTGTTATGGATGATAAAGAAATTACTAAATGGATTTGTACCAAAGGCTATTTTGCGGTCGACCTCAACAGTTTTATTTTTCGTCAGCCAGCGCGCTCCAATTTTCAGGCTTTGACAGATTGCGAACTATTCGTGATCGATGCCAATACCTATAATCAAATCGGCTCTATCATTCCGAAATGGATAGAGCTCGAAAAACTATTTATTGCCAAATGCTTTGGTCTATTAGAGAATAGAATTCTTCAACATCTTGCAATGTCTGCCGAAGAACGGTATCATCAATTATATCAATTTAACAAAGAATTATTCAATATCGTGCCCCTTCAATACCTGGCATCAATGCTTGGCATAGCCCCAGAAACATTAAGCAGATTGAGAAGAAAGGATATGGATTCGATTTCTTGATATTTGTCAAGAGCAACTGGTATTGTACGCCATAATTTTGTGTCATTAATTATTGACATGAAAAACCTAATCAAAATCGAATCTGCTGCGCTGCTCTTTGTATTCTCAGGAGCATACTTTTATCTTTTAAATGGTCACTGGGGACTTTATCTGGCTTTATTTTTTGCACCCGACCTGTCATTCGCCTTTTACCTAATCTCCAAAAAAACCGGGGCCATTGCGTATAATTTCATCCATCACCAGGGTTTCTTGAGTATTGGACTAATTCTAGGGTATCTTGCAAAAATGGATCTTGTAATGCAGGTAAGTCTCATCTTTCTTGCCCATTCTGCCTTTGATAGAGTGGCAGGTTACGGACTGAAATACTATGACAGTTTCGACCACACCCATTTAGGTTGGATTGGAAAAAGTAAGAATCGCAATGTTGAATAATCGAAGGCATTGATATAAGCAAAGCCCAAGCATCAATAGTAGAATTACTGTTATTTAATTGAAAAAAAACTGCAATAGACGACTACTTTAACCTACTTCAATTCATAAAAGTAAATCCGTATTTTATCGCATGGAAGAGCTTATCTATCGAACTTAACATTAGAACGATTTTTAGAAACGATTCAATGCGTATAATTGCCTCATGAAATCACCATTTAACAGAATCCTCTATGTCGGATTCGTACTTTTGGGTATCTATCAAGCCGCAGTGAGTAAAGATTATATGCAGGCTGCCGCCTCTTTAGGCATAGCGATGGCCTTTGATCCTTTTAATCAGGAACAAAAATGGCAAGACAGACCAATATGGCAGAAAGCAGTTTTGATCATACATCTGGCACTTGTTGCCGCCATGTTCGGATTTGGCATCGGACTAAACGATAAATAATTGATATATTCGTTCCGATAAATGATGAATATAAAGATTTTACTGTACCCACTTTGCTTTGTATGCTTGTTAGTATCTGATGCTTTGTATGCTCAAGAAACAGCAGGCAATTACATTGCTGACAAAAAAACCGGCACTAAAGTTTGGTTCAAACATAATTTTGAAGAAGATAGTGTGACCTGGTCGGGCGACACCAAAAAAGGGCTGGCAGACGGCTATGGCTCTATGATTGGTTTTACCAAAGGCAAGGCAAGCAGCAGTTATATTGGGTTTATGTCTGAAGGCAAGCCCAATGGCAATGGTAGTTTTACCTTTTGGGGTGATAGAAAACTGGAAGGTTATTTCAAAGATGGTGAGCCCCTATTTTTAGAAGAATCACTTCGAAAAAAACTGGAGAAAAACATCGTTTCTGAAATTGATTCTTTCGTCACTTACGTGGGCGATAATGCAAAGATACAATTGTACTACCATGCCATCATTCCAGATAAAACCATTAAAGGTGTAGTGGTTTTAATGCCCAGCACCTGGGAAACTACCGAACATGTTCTCAGTAGCATGAGTGCCTTTTGCTCTATGGCCCACAACAACCAATTGGCCATCATAGTACCATCTATCAACCAAAGATTGACTTTAACCAATCATTCTATACAACTCATGAATACGATGTTTGCTCATTCCATCAAACATTATAAACTTCCAAAAGATAAATTTGTTATTGGTGGTTTTTCTATGGGCGGCATTTTCAGTATGCGTTATACAGAGCTTTCAATTGAGCAACCTGAAGCTACAAGTATCCATCCGCTTGCTGTATTCAATTGCGATGGTCCCTGCGACCTGGCCAACATTTACAACAACTTTAAAAGAAAACAATTTAAAAACCCCGGTCAAGGTGAGCCTTTTTATGGCATGAGAGAATTGGAATATTACTGTGGCGGATCACCAGATACAGCTGCCGCTAACTATCAGTATTACTCACCTTTTACTTTTGCTGACCCCAAGGGCGGAAATGCGCAATATTTACTGAATATTCCTATTAGAATTTATGGCGATG
>JAIXYV010000068.1 GCA_027490055.1 Bacteroidota bacterium
CGGATGATTACCACGCTGACACTCAGGTAGCTTTAATGCTGATGAGCAGTGATAAAAACTTCCCGCCTGATTGCCTCGTTGGCTTAGCTGCCTCTGCTGCATTAATGGTGAGTGATATCCCTTTCCTCGGACCAATCTCTGAAGCCAGAGTTGCTAAAATCAATGGTCAGCTCGTTATCAACCCTACCGAAAGTGAAATGCAAAACTCTACCCTAGAACTAATCGTTTCAGGTACTGAGCATGACATCAACATGGTAGAAGGCGAATGTAACGAAATCAGCGAAGCTGAAATGCTGGAAGCTATCAAATTCGCTCACGAAGCCATCAAACAACAATGTAAAATGCAGTGGGACCTTTGCGAAGCCATGGGTGGTCGCAAACCTACTCGCGAATACAACCACGAAAACAACGATGAAGAACTGAGAAAGAAAATATGGGACTTCGCTTACGACCGCGTATACGCTGTTGCTAAAAGCGGTGCTCCTAAATCAGAACGCTCTGCAGCTTTCAAAGCTATCATCGATGAATTCCTAAGCGCTTTAACAGATGAAGAAAAAGCTGCTCAGTCTTTCCTGGCTAAAAAATACTACCACGATGTAGAAAAAGAAGCCATGCGTAAAATGATCCTTGACGAGAATATCCGTTTGGATGGTCGTAAACTGGATGAAGTAAGACCAATATGGACTGAAATCAATTACCTACCAGCTGCTCACGGTTCAGCCGTGTTCTCTAGAGGTGAAACTCAGTCTGTGACTACCGTAACACTTGGTGGTAAACTGGATGAACAATTGTTAGACGCGCCTATGCTGAATGGCCATAGCCGTTTAATGTTACACTATAACTTCCCTGGTTACTCAACCGGCGAAGTTCGCCCGAACAGAGGTCCAGGACGCCGCGAAATCGGTCACGGTAACCTAGCCCTTAGAGGTTTGAAAAAAGCACTTCCTGGTGATGATGTAAATCCTTACGTTATCAGAATCGTAAGTGATATCCTGGAATCAAACGGTTCGTCTTCAATGGCAACTGTTTGTGCTGGTAGCTTAGCATTAATGGATGCCGGTATTAAATTAACCGGTGGTGTTAGTGGTGTGGCTATGGGTTTAATCAGCGATGAGAAAACTGGCAAATACAGTATCTTAACAGATATCCTGGGCGACGAAGATCACCTGGGTGATATGGACTTCAAAGTAGTGGGTACTGCAAAAGGTATCACCGCTTGTCAAATGGACATCAAAATCAACGGACTGAAATGGGAAATGCTTGAGCAGGCTTTAGAACAAGCCAGAAAAGGCAGATCACATATCCTTGGTGAGATGAACAAAACCATCGCAGAACCTAGCAGCGACTACAAAGCACATACCCCACGTATCGAACGCATCATGATCGAGAAAGATCAGATCGGTGCAGTAATCGGACCAGGTGGTAAAGTGATTCAAGGTATCCAGAAAGAAACTGGAACAACCATCTCTATCACTGAAGTAGAAAACCAAGGTATCGTTGAAATCCTTTCTGAAAATGCCGAAAGCATGAACCATGCTAAACGTATTATCAAAGGTATCGTAGCAGTACCAGAAGTTGGTGAAGTATACGAAGGAAAAGTGAAAAGCATCGTTGAATTTGGTGCTTTCGTTGAAATCCTTCCAGGTAAAGATGGCTTGCTGCACATCAGCGAAATCGACTGGAAAAGAATCAGCAAAATGGATGGTATCTTCAAAGAAGGTGATACTGTGCAAGTAAAACTGATTGAAGTTGATAAGAAGACCGGCAAACTAAGACTTTCAAGAAAAGTATTGTTGCCTAAGCCTCCTGCTGAAGAGTCTAAACCACAACAACAGAACTAATTGATCTGATAGATAAAAACCCGGTTGTTCATCAACCGGGTTTTTTCATTTAAAAAGAAATAGGGGTATTTTAACATAAATAGTATTTCTTTCATACTAATCCCTTAATAATTTATCAATAAAGCTTTAATTTGTAACTGATTTTGAAGAAAGCAATCATATTTTCGGCGCCTTCGGGCAGTGGTAAAACAACCGTGGTGAATCACCTATTGTCTGTTATGCCAGAACTGGGCTTCTCGGTATCTGCTACCACCCGCAAACCCAGAGAAAATGAAGTCGATGGCAGAGAATATTATTTCCTCGACCTGGAAGATTTTAAACAGAAAGTCGCCAACGACGAATTCCTCGAATCTGAAGAAGTTTACGAAGGCATCTTTTACGGCACATTGCATAGCGAGGTTGAACGCCTCTGGTCGCTGGGCAAAACAGTTATATTCGATGTTGACGTGGCCGGTGGTGTGCGCATTAAGAAAAAATTTGGCGACAATGCTTTATCCATTTTCCTGCGACCGCCCTCTATTGATATCTTAATGGACCGTCTAAGAAAGCGCAGTACAGAAGTAGAACATCAATTGCAAATGCGCATAGACAAAGCGCACTTCGAATTGCAATTCGAAAACCAATACGACATTGTGCTAATCAACGATAAATTAGAAGAGACTTTACAAAAAGCCGAAGACATCGTTAAATCTTTCATCCAATCTTAAACATGCACATTGCACTTTTCTTTGGCTCATTCAATCCGGTTCATCTTGGGCATCTCAGCATCGCTCAGCATGTCCTTAACGAATGCGGCATCGACGAAGTGCACTTTGTTTTATCACCCCATAATCCCTTTAAATCTACAGATGATTTATGGGATGTCGAAAAGCGATGGGAACTGCTGAATCAATCTATCGCCAACAATCCCAAATTTAAGGCGTCTGACATCGAATTACAGCTACCAACCCCAAACTATACGACGCTTACCCTAAAACATCTTGAATCGCTTCAAACCGGTCATACCTACAGAATTTTAATGGGCAGTGATTCTTTTGCAAGTATTCAGCAATGGCAGTCGCCAGAGCACCTTCTCTCCTATCCTATTTTAGTATACCCCCGAATAGACAGCAGTTTCTCTACTGACTATCCCAATGTTACTTTGCTGGACAGTCCGCTCTTCGGCATTTCAGCCACCGATATTCGCCGTATGCTGAAAGCAGGGCAATCTGTCCGCTATCTGGTCAGAGACGAAATTCTCGATCTCTTAAATCAGTAAAACAATCTCATAGAAGGCAATTATTGGCTCATTTAAAAATTCGTTTTAATTATCTGCAAGTTTGCTTTAAGTTTGCAGTATGTCATTAGGATTTGAAATAAAGACTGTTGCTCAGTATGCCTCTGAAGGCAAGGTTCCGGAAGTATTGTTTTATGTAGGCTGTGCAGGTAGCTTCGACGAGCGTGCGCAGAAGATTACAAAAGCATTTGCCAAGATTCTTCACCACTGTCAAATCGACTTTGCCATATTAGGCAACGAAGAAGGCTGTACTGGCGATCCGGCTAAACGCGCAGGCAACGAATTTTTATTTCAGATGCAGGCAATGAACAACATTGCAGTGATGAATGGCTATGGCATTAAAAACATTGTTACTACCTGTCCTCACTGCTATAACACGCTTAAAAACGAATATCCATCTTTAGGTGGCAACTACGATGTGGTGCATCACACACAGTTTTTACAAAAGCTGATTAATGATGGTAAACTTAAGTTTGAAGGTGGTGCTTTCAAAGGCAAAAAAATCACTTACCACGATAGCTGCTATTTAGGCAGAGCCAATGGCGAATACACTGCTCCACGTGCTATACTTGAAACTTTAGACGCTGAACTTGTAGAGATGAAACGTTGCAAATCCAACGGATTCTGCTGTGGTGCTGGCGGTGCTCAGATGTTTAAAGAAGCCGAAAAAGGCAATAAGGAAGTCAACATCGAAAGAGCCGAAGAAGCAGTAGCAACAGGTGCCAGTATCGTTGCGGCCAATTGTCCTTTCTGCATGACGATGATGCGTGACGGTGTGAAACACCAGAACAAAGAAGAAGAAGTTCAGGTCTTGGATTTAGCCGAGCTGGTTGCACAGGCGAAGGATCTGTGAGCGAGGCAGAGGATTCAGGAACTAGGAATAAGGATTTAGGGGGCTGACGCACGAGTAGAAGAAAGACATATTCGTGTCAGCACGGAATAAATGCCCAAATGCTGCGAAGCAAGGACTGGGATTAATAGGATAAATAATTTTAGGATACTTGGATTCTTTTAGGACATTGGATTAGTTTCACTGAGCTCTGCAAAGCCTCGGTTAATGGGGATTAATGTCTGAATAAATCTCGCTTAAACTGGAGCTTCTTCGTGCGCCAGCCCCCTATCTCCTGACCCCTATTTCCTAGCCCCTCTACGAATAACCATTAACCAATAACTATTTATCAGTACTTTTATTTCAATGAAAAAATGAATTAATTTGTAAAACAATTACTATGAAAAACACTTTACTGGCAATCTTATTGACCACTATTAATTCTGTATTCGGACAGTCAGAAGCCGACATTAAGTCAGCTGTCATTAAACAGATCGAGTCTTATGCTCATTATTCCATCAAAATGGAAGAGTGGTTCAAGTTTCAATCAAGAAACGACACATTCTATCGACTGGTTGAAACGGATGTCTCCAGTATATTATCTCAGCCCGCCTATACACGATCAACAATAATAGATCAATTCGACACCGCATATCAAGTAGCAACAAACACAGCATACACTTCTTTAAGTCAAAGACGAAACACCTACACCTATTTTGAAAAAAAGAAAGAGAAAAACATTAATTATCAGGAATACATTAATAGGGGTTTATATCTACCTTTAAAGTATCAGAGCAGTTTTCTAAAAGCATTTCGCTTACTTCCTGATACGAATAAGAATTTTTACATCCTCCGTCATGAGGAAAAGCTTGGTTCTCTTCAAGACTCTACCACATTTATTAAACTTCTCTATGTCAGCAAATCTGATTTCATGCCTATGATTTTAGAAGATTGGGCCTACTTTGAAGAAGGTGTTCAATATTGTAAGCAAAGACTAATCTACGCAAAGAAATGGGACAAAAAAGACCGATTCAAATTTTTAAAAAGCCTTGACAGTACAAGTAATGCCTACAGATCTCACCTCAACGGCGACTCAATTTTACAAATCTATTATTTAAAATATAAGACTCACCAATTAGGCGATACTATGAAATCTATTTCTGGCAGGGTTAGTTTGAGTCAGGACAGCATCAATTTATTTAGCAATGGTGACTCAATATTGGTGATTGATTTTTCGTACACCAATTGCGGCCCTTGTATAAATGGGATTCCATCCCTGAACAACTTACATCACAGATATGACAGCTTAGGAATTGGCGTATTTTGGGTCGACCCATATTCGCAAGATTGGCCAAGAATTGAAAAATTCACCAATTATTATAAAGTAAAATTTCCCATTATTGAAGTGAACTATGATTACATATACGACTACGATATCAGAGGATTTCCAAGATTATTTGTCATTAAAAATGGCATATTGTTATACTACCATTCTGGATATAACGAAAACACAGAAAAGGATGTTAGCAAAGTTTTAGACAAGGCATTGGGAAAATAGTAGAAAGCAAAGTCAAATACCCTTTGCTCTTCAAACAAATTTACATGTTTTCAATTTACAATTCGCCCAGATAACTGACCGAGCTGGTTGCTCAGGCCAAGGATCTGTGAGAAGGTTATCTGTTAATGGTTAGCAGTTAATTGTTATCGGTTGAATCCGATGACATTTCTATTCCACAATCCATATTATAGCCGTCGGACCTGCAGTCCACGGCAAAATGGTTTTCATTTATTCGCCAGGTACAACAATCAACCCTCACCAGCGGCGCTGCAGAATCATGTTTGAAACAAGAAGGATTTCCGGTAGCCCGGTGACAGCGGTGTCGGGTAATGCGCCAGCGGTGCCGGATAACACGCGTCAAATATCAGCGTGCGTCAGCAACCCCTAGTTCCTATCACCTAGTTCCTAGTCCCTAAGAAATTACTGGTTATCTCTCCACTCATACACCCACTGGCTCTGGATCATTTCCAGGTGACCTTCGTTGCACTCTTCGCGGGTGCCTTTAAAGTTGGGAATTTCGAGTACCCATTCGAGTAACTCGGTGAAACGTATGCGGTATATTTTAGATTCGCCAAACTCGTCGCCGAACCTTTCGTACAAAGCCATAGCAATGTCTTCGTAATCTTTCCAATGTATTGGTAATTGAAATGTCATGTTGTTGTTTTTAAAGATTAATGACCGATAATACCAGACTGATCAGGAATAGTAACCACCAGGTCGGTGTCGTCCTGCAGCACACACTGACAGGCTAAGCGTGAGTTGAATTTGGGATTGCGGGCGCGATCCACAAAGTCCTCTTCTTTCTCTGATATCTCACTGAGACTATCTCCTCCCTGATCCACATAAATATGACAAGTACTGCAAGCGCATACAGCGCCACAATTGTGATGCAAGGACACATCGCTATCTAAAGCAACATCCAGTATCATCTCACCTACAGCAATGTCCACCGTTACAGGTGCTTTATCTTTTTCTTCAAAATTGAAGGTTATTTTCGGCATAATTAAGTGGGCAAATTTAGCCTTTTCTATCGGAGTTTCCGATAGTCTATAAGTTTTATAAATAAGAATATAATAAACACCAATACCCCAAGCAAAAACGGATAAATACTGTAAGATTTATAGGGCAAATTATAAAACTCTGCAATCATCCAATTGGCGTTGGCCAGTATCCATAAAGCGATAGATAGATTCGGTAGAAAATGGTCTTTCTCGTGTCGGGTAATCCATGCCACAGCAACAGCCACTAATACAGTTGGAAATGCAATGATAACACCGGCTGTTTTGTAATCCATCAGCCAGCATATATCTTTAATAAGCCATAAAGGAATATGGATAGTTTCTAAAAAGTAGCGCGACTTGACAACATCGGCGGCTTTCATTCTACTTGGTATAAAGCGCTACTCTGCGCTCTGCTATAGATTCGTCTTCTAAATACTCGTCGTAAGTACAGTGCTTATCTACCATGCCATTCGGCCCGATTTCAATCACTCTGTTAGCCACAGTATTCATGAACTCGTGGTCATGCGAATAGAACAATAAAGTGCCTTTGTAATCGATAAAGCTGTTGTTCAAAGATTGAATGCTCTCTAAGTCCAGGTGGTTGGTTGGCTCGTCTGCAATCATCACATTCGGACTCTCTAACATGGTTTTACTCATCATACATCTTACCTTCTCGCCACCACTCAACACCTTTGCTTTCTTCAAACTCTCTTCGCCGCTGAATAACATTTTACCTAAGAATCCTCTGATAAATGTTTCATCTTTTTCTTTAGAGAATTGTCTCAGCCAATCGACCAAACTTAAATCAACACCTTCAAAGAACGATGAGTTATCATTCGGAATGTAAGATGACTTAATTGTTACACCCCAATCGGCTGAACCGGTTTGAGGTTTATCATTGCCGTAAATACAATCAAAAAACTTTGTAATTGCCAAAGGATTTTTAGATAAGAACACAATCTTATCGCCTTTATTAACTGTAAAACTTAGGTTCTTAAATAAGAATGTGCCTTCTAACTGAAAGCTGTAATTGTCTACTGATAATACCTGATCGCCAGCCTCACGCTCCTGAATAAAGAAGATCCCCGGGTATTTTCTGGTAGATGGTTTAATCTCCTCGATGTTCAGTTTATCAATCATCTTACGTCTGCTGGTAGCTTGCTTACTCTTAGCCACGTTAGCACTGAAACGCTGAATGAAATCCATGAGTTCTTTCTTCTTTTCTTCTGCTTTCTTGTTCTGGTCAGAGCGCTGTTTCAAGGCTAACTGACTACTTTGATACCAGAAGGTATAGTTACCAGAATAGATCTGTAATTTATTAAAATCAATATCTGCTACGTGCGTACAAACAGCATCCAAGAAGTGCCTGTCGTGCGATACCACTAAAACAGTATTTTCAAAATTCGCCAGGAAGTTTTCTAACCAGGAGATGGTGTCTACATCCAAGTCATTCGTCGGCTCATCGAGCAACAGAATATCAGGATTGCCAAATAAAGCCTGAGCCAATAAGACACGTACTTTCTGGTTGTTGTTCAGTTCGTGAACGGTCTTGAAGTGCAATTCCTCGGTAATTCCCAAACCACTTAACATGTTAGCGGCATCACTCTCGGCATTCCAACCTTCCATCTCTGCAAACTTCTCCTCTAATTCGCTGGCTCTGATACCATCCTCATCAGTGAAATCTTCTTTAGCATAAATAGCTTCCTTTTCTTTCATGATGGCATACAAATCTTTGTTGCCCATGATTACGGTTTCTAAGACCTGAAAAGCATCAAACTCGAAGTGGTTCTGCTTCAGAACACTCATACGCTTGCCTTTTTCGATGTCTACCTGACCAGTAGTTGGATCGATCTCGCCAGAAAGAATTTTCAGGAAAGTTGACTTACCGGCACCGTTAGCGCCGATAACGCCATAGCAATTGCCTGGAACAAATTTGACATTAACTTCGTCAAACAATACCCTTTTCCCATATCTCAGGGAAACATTTGAAACACTAATCATACTAATTTTTTGGGGCTGCAAAGATAGTGATTTTTAAGGGCTTTCACAAATCAATAACGACGAATTCAAAAGCTAATTAAGGCCATTTAATTTATTGATTGTCTGCAACTTTCAGCACTAAGTCTCAGCATCAAAACTCACCCCCTTTCCAAGGCTAATAAATAGATTATCAATCTTTTAAAAAAACATCCTAATGTAAAAATAATTTTAAAATCCCGGCATTTTGGGTTACTATTGCATCAGATATAAATTTAAAAATGAAAAAAATCGCACTTTTTGCTTGTCTCTTACTCAGTGCTACATTTGTTAAAGCACAAACAGACAGCTTCTCGATGAATGAACTTACCAGTTTGTTCAAAAACGACAGTATTTTAAAGTCGTTTAACTACCAAACCGGCAAAGTTGTCATCGGCGAAAACCTTGCTACCATCAATGTTCCTAACGGATGTTTGTACCTGAATCCGATGCAATCTAAGTACATGATGGAAGAAATTTTCGGCAATCCGCCATCACCTGCTTCTCTGGGAATGTTATTATCTGATACACCTAGCATGATTACCGGAGCAAGATGGATCATCGACTTCAACTACAACAGCGACGGTCACATTAACGACGATGATGCTGCCGATATCAAATACGACGATCTACTGAAACAACTAATTGAAGAAGCCGACGCAGCCAGCAAAGAGCGTGTTGCTCAGGGTTACGAATCGGTTAAAATGTTAGGCTGGGCTCAAGCGCCTTTCTACGACAGCAAAAACAAAAAATTACACTGGGCTAAAGAACTGGCCTTTGGTAAAGACGAGAACCATACACTCAATTACAATATCCGTATCCTTGGTCGCGAAGGCTTCCTTGAATTAAACATCATCACTGGTATGGATATGTTGCCAGAAGTGAAAAAAGATATTGACATGATTTTGGGCTCAACCAATTTCAATGAGGGTCAGCGCTACGCCGACTATAACGAAGACACCGACAAACTCGCTGAGTATGGTATTGGTGGTTTGATCGTTGGTGGTGTATTGGCAAAAACAGGTATACTTGCTAAGATCGGTATCTTCCTTTTAAAAATCATTAAGCCATTAATCGTGGGTGTTATTGCACTTTTCGGATTCTTAGGCAAACGTTTCTTTGGCAGAAAGAAGGAAGAGGAAGAATTCAATACCGTTAATCAGGAAGTTAAAGCGCCTGAAGCTGATAGCACTGAAGAGAACAAAACTCAGGAATAATTTTCCAATAACTTATTGAGAAAGTCACGCCCCAAAGCGTGACTTTTTTTATGTGATATGCATCATTTTTTAAGCACTTATCTATCAATACTTTTGCCTAACGAAATATCCTAAAACAAAAATTATTTCTCCAATGAAAACCCCAGTTTATAAAAGTGCCGCCGAGGCTGTAGCCTATATCAAAAGTGACATGCGTTTGTTTATACAAGGCAGTGCTGCCACGCCATTAAGTTTACTAAACGCTCTCTATGAAAGGCGTGCCGATTTACAACGGGTAGAAATTACCAGCTTGAGCACCTACGGAGGTGAGATTTTCTCTAAACCAGATTTCGGCAAGCACTTCTTCCTAAATTCTCTTTTTGTTTCCTCTAATGTCCGAGACATCGTTAACACCGAGGCTGGCGATTATATACCGGTTTTCTTAAGTGAAATTCCAAGTTTATTCGACCGCAATATTTTACCGATAGATGTGGCGATGATCAATGTTTCGCCTCCCGATAAACACGGCTATTGCTCGCTAGGCACATCTGTAGACATTGTAAGAGCAGCGCTTCGCAACGCCAAACACATCATTGCTCAGATCAATCCGCGCATGCCCCGCACCCATGGTGATGGGATTTTACACATCAGCACTTTCGATACATTGGTCAATGTAGTTGACGAATTAACAGAAGTCTCTTACACCCACAAAATCACCGACGAAGCCATGTCTATCGGTCGCTATATCGCCGACTTAATCGACGATCGCTCGACTCTGCAAATGGGTATTGGCCATATCCCTGACGCTGTCCTGGCCTGCCTGGGCAATCACAAAGACCTGGGCATTCATACTGAAATGTTTTCCGACGGTATTCTGCCCTTAGTGGAAAAAGGCATCATCACCAATGCCTACAAGAAAAAACACCGTGGTAAAATCATCACCAGCTTTGTAGTTGGTACACGGAAGTTGTACGACTTTGTAGACGACAACGCCATGGTCGGATTTCTCGACATCGACTATGTCAACGACACCAAAGTGATTCGCGAAAATCCAAAAGCCATCTCCATTAACTCGGCCATCGAAATCGACATCACTGGTCAGGTTTGCTCCGACTCCATAGGCACTTACCAGTTTTCTGGTGTAGGTGGTCAGATCGACTTTATGCGCGGCGCCTCTCTCTCGCCCGGCGGAAAACCCATCATCGCCATAGAATCGCGCACTGGCAAAGGTCAGTCCAAGATTGTACCGACACTTAAAACTGGCGCTGGAGTAGTTACTACCCGTGCACATATGCATTACGTCGTCACCCAGTATGGCGTCGCCGATTTATTTGGCAAGAACTTATCTCAGCGCGCTTGCGCTTTGCGAGACATTGCGCATCCTGATGATAGAGAGATGCTGGACAGAGCGATTTTTGAAAGGTTTAGGCAGTGAAAAAAACCAACCTTCCAGGTCGTCGACCTGGAAGGTTGTCGTTTTTCGCAAACGGCTTTCGCCCCGCCAATCCTCATTCTTACTTAATTTACATAAAACGGCTACTAAAAAAGATTTATAAATCAACTAATAACAAGAACAACATGACCACACAACTAATCGACTTATGGATCGAGGCCAGAACACGCTTCAGCAATTTATTGCCGTCTATCGACGAGAAAGATCTTATCAAAAAACTTCCCAATACGCCTAACAGCACTGGCTTTCTCATTAGGCACATTGGTGATGTAGAATTCTTATTCGCCAAGAATGTCTTTGGCGAAGCGTCCTTGAAAGTCTCAGCCAAAACCGTCATAGCGCAAAAAGATACCGGCGAGTGGACCGACCTGCAGAGTTTAATTCAATACCAGCAAGACAGTTTTGAAGCGCTGAAAGCGATTGTTGAAAAACAAACTGAGGCCGACTGGAACACTAGTATCAGCACCAAAGAATTCGGCACCAAAACCAAAGCTCAAGCCTTCGGCAGAATCATTTCGCACACAACTTACCACGCTGGTCAGTTAGCGATGATTTTAAAATATGGGGGTTAAAACCAACCTTCCAGGTCGTCGACCTGGAAGGTTGTCGTTTTTCGCAAACGGCTTTCGTCCCGCCAATCCTCAAGCTTTCCCAAATTCCTTAAAACGCTTAGCGAAAATCAACCTGGAAGGTTGACAACCTTCCAGGTTGTAAAACCCCTACTCCCAACTCTGTATCGCCAGTCGCTTTAACTCCAAAACTTCGATACTTAAAAAATCATACTCCTCAACGACCTTGCCTTTGATGTAATAGGTGCCCGGACCGTTGAACGGAAAGGCTTTAGCACTTGGTGGAAAATGTACAGTGTCTAACCATAAGCCTTCGCAATCTATAAAGGTGCCGAAATACATGCGCTCGCCCTTAACCGTTCGAACATACTTTACAGAAATCATATACCCCGCCGTCTCAATAATTTTGTTTTTATACTTCGCTAAATCAATAGCCCTCACCATCTCTTTTAATGGCTCCTTCAACAATTCAAAGGGCGAACACATCGTAAAACCCAATAACTCTAAATCATCATAAGCATCATCTAAATCTGAGTTCACCAGGTCTGGTAATTTCCATGGCCTCACATCTCTGCTGAACAATTCCTTAACTGCTTCTTTCTTCGGTGTGGCATTCAACATGGCATGCACTTCCCACAACAATTTCTTTTTGTCTTTTCCTGTAAAAGCAAATGCACCTATCCTAATCAATATTCGCATCTGCTCTAAGCCTGGCTGTACCCGGTTAACGAAATCGTTTAAACTGGTATAGGGACCAAAATCTTCCCGATCATTTAAAATCTGTAAAATCACATTCTCCTCTAATCCCGCTACCATGGCCAGCCCTAACCAGATCTCTTCTCCCTTTATCACACACAATGCACTGCTGTTATTGACACATGGCCGGTGAATTTTTGCGCCGTGCATTTTGGCTTCATGGATATACAATTCCTTTCGGTAAAATCCGCCTCCATTATTCAATGTCGCTACCATATACTCTCGCGGATAATAGGCTTTCAGATACAAAGCCTGATAACTCTCTACTGCATAACTGGCAGAATGGCCTTTCGAAAAAGCATAATTAGCAAAACTTTCTATCTGCAACCAGATATCGTTAATCACTTTTTCAGTATACCCCTTTTGACGGCAATTACTGAAAAAATTCTTCTGCACCTTATCAAACTCATTCCTCTGCTTAAACTTCCACGACATGCCTCTTCGCAAATAATCCGACTCCGCTAAAGTTAAGCCTGCAAAATAATGCGCTACCTTTATCACATCTTCCTGATACACCATCACGCCATACGTCTCTTCTAACAAATCATACAAATTGGGCAAGGCTTTCCTGGCTTTTTCTCTTAACTCGGGATGTCTGTAACGAATTATATACTCGCGCATCATTCCGCTCTTGGCAACACCGGGACGAATAATGGAACTCGCCGCCACCAACCTCAGATAATCATCTGCTCTTAACTTCGACAATAGCATGCGCATGGCTGGCGATTCAACATAAAAACAGCCTATCGTTTTCCCCGCCTTTAACAACTCTTTAATGGCTTCATCTTTCTTGAATTTCGGAATGTCGTGAATATCGATTTCTACCCCTTGATTCTCTTTAATTATCGTGATGGAATCTTTGATCTTTCCTAAGCCGCGCTGACTTAAAATATCAAATTTATACAAGCCTATATCTTCCGCTTCAAGCATGCTGTATTGCGTGGTTGGAAATCCTTTAGGTGGCATATTGGTCGCTGAATACGACAGGATTGGCGCCTCCGATATAATGATGCCGCTGGAGTGTATACTAAGGTGACTGGGAAAACCCTGTATTAACTTTGAATACTTAATCACCAGCTGCCCCATCTCATCGGCACTGGCATTGGCATCGCCTTTTTGCAATCGGTCTATATCGCCGGGAGGTAAACCAAACACCTTCCCCAATTCGCGTATCACGGCATCGTGCTGAAAGGTATTATAAGCACCCAATAACGCAGTGCGCTCATAGCCAAAGCGCTCAAAAATATAGCGTGTAATATCATCCCTGTCCAGCCACGAAAAGTCCATGTCAAAATCGGGTGCATTGTTTCTATACAGATTGATAAATCGCTCGAAATACAAATCGAGTTCTATCGGATCTACATCCGTTATTCTTAAGAGATAAGCCAGTATACTATTCGCACCACTGCCCCTGCCAACATAGTAATAATTTTTGTGTCTGGCATAATTCACAATATCCCAGTTAATCAGAAAATAAGAGGCAAAATTTAACTGCGTAATCACTTCCAGTTCTTTCTCAATTCGTTTCAGAACCTCTTCGCTTGGAACAGGATACCGGTAATGTAAATTATCATAACACGATTGCCGCAATAAAGCGGCATCACCTTCTGCCGAACCCGTATAATGTTTCAAGTTTTTATTGGCTAGTTTGCCGTATTCAAAATGAATGTGCGAACCATTAAGTATGCGCTGTGTATTAAAAATAATCTGAGGATAATCTCGAAACGCATTCAGCAATGCCTCTTTTGACACCAACACTTCAGTACCTTGTGCCTGCTCTTCTTTCGGCAACATGCTTAACAAATGATTGGTATCTACTGCCCGCAACAACCTATGCATATTAAACTGCTGCTTACCGGCAAAACTAAGGGTTTGCAATACCACCATCCTGCCCGTTAAATGCCGGTATGGCGACAGTGGCAGAAACAACAATTCTTTCACTGAAATTCCTAAATACTCATTGTCTTTTAACGTCTGACCTTTATATGAACTAAAAGGATATACAAAATAGGCATTCTGACAATCGGGTGCCTGCTCTTCAAAAGCCTGCTCATTATGCAGGTGTTTCGACAAATGGGTATTCAATTCCAGAAAACCCATATTGTTCATCGCTATGCCTACATATTTTTGCTGCACCCCATTTCTGAAATCAATGCCTAAAACTGGATTCACGCCTGCCTCTTTAGCTTTGCGAACCATGTCCAGGCAAGCTGAGGTGTTATTGATATCACTCAACACAAAAGCATCGTAGCCCTTGGCTTTAATATCGGCCAGTAAGTGCTCGGGACTGTATGTGCCGTAACACCAACTGTAATAGGTATGACAATTCAGTAACATAACTATTTCTGATTGCCTTTAAACGGATTAAATTCATGTAGTTTTTCATTCATTCCAACCGCTCGATGAATGGCGTCTTTGCCAAAGCGTTTTCTGATTTTATCCATAGCTTCGTACAACTGAATCTGCTCAAGCGTTTCTTCAAACAAACTGTATTGGTGTCCGCCCTGAACGAGGTGACTGAAGCGAATGCCTATCAATCTGATCAGCATCCGTTTTTGGTAGAGCTTATCAAACAACTCACCTACTTTCTGAATCAGAATATGATCGAGTGAGGTATACGGAATTCTCGCCTGCATGGTATAGGTATTAAAATCAGAATAGCGGATTTTAACGGTGACACAAGCGGTTAATTTGTTTTCGCTGCGCAACTGAAAAGTCAACTTTTCGGTCATGGCCACTAACAGTCCTTTCAAGGCTTTCACATCAATGGTATCCTTTTCAAAAGTGCGTTCTGTCGAAATGGATTTGCGTTCAGAATACGGCACTACAGGCGTATTGTCAATCCCATTGGCTTTCTTCCAGATCACTGTGCCATTTTCGCCCAAAACCTGCTGCAACAATTCGCGCGGCATCTCCTGCAAGGTGTAAATTTTCGAGACACCCATGCCTCTTAATAACTGATAGGTTTTATCGCCCACCATCGGAATTTTCTTAATCGACAGCGGTGCCAGAAATCCTTTTTCAGTACCAAAATCTATATGTTTCTGACCATTGGGTTTAGCTTCTCCTGTCCCTACTTTAGAGACTGTTTTATTCGCCGACAAGGCAAAAGAAATTGGCAGATTGGTTTCTTTGATAATTTTCTGCCTCAACTCTGTCGCCATTTTGTAAGTCCCGAAAAACTTATCCATGCCGGTCATGTCAATATAAAACTCATCTATAGACGATTTCTCATACAAGGGCACCGACTCATGTATAATTTCTGTGACGATATCAGAATACTTACTATACTGCGCATGATCGCCGCGCAGAATAACGGCCTCCGGACAAAGCTGACGGGCCATTCGCATGGGCATAGCAGAGTGCACCCCGTAAGCTCGGGCCTCATAACTACATGCAGCAACAACACCCCGATCACTTCCACCTCCAACCATCACTGGCTTGCCACACAACTCCGGATGCATCAGTCGCTCAACCGATACAAAAAAAGTATCCAAATCGATATGCACTACCTGGCGATCCATAGTTATATTAGTCGGTCACCGAACCTATAGCCGATGCCTCTGAATGAATTAATGTTTAAATTGAAACTCGCTCCGGAAAATGTATTAACCCAATGCCATTTCCCGGAACAAGTCTGCTGTGATATAAAGACTACTTATGTCAACTCCTAATTTGAAATAAGTAAATCTTAACAAAAAAACCGTTTGCAAATTACTATTTTATTTAGTATGTTTGTGCTAAATATTTTAGTATGAGTAAAATTTCAAAAAACCTTCGTCATCTGAGGCAGTTAAAGGGCTGGTCGCAGGAAAACTTAGCCGATAAACTCGATATCACCAGAGCCAGAATTGGGTCTTACGAGGAAGAAAGATGCGATCCACCCATAGAAACGCTCATAAAAATATCCAAATTATTCCACATCGCTATCGATGCTTTAGTGAAATGTGATTTGAGAAAATTCAACCTCGACACAATGATTAAAGTGGGTGAAAACCGTTTGCTTTTTCCCATCATCATCGACAAGGATAACAACGATAAAATAGAAGTGATTACAATGAAGGCGTCTGCTGGTTATTTAAATGGCTACGCCGATCCTGAATACTTCGAGAAACTGCCATTAATGAACCTGCCTTTCCGTATCATAGGCAAGCACCGTGCATTCCCTATCAAAGGCGATTCTATGCCGCCACTGCGCGATGGTTGCTTTGTAGTAGGCAAATACATAGAGTCTTTAAAGGACATTCAAAACGGCCACACCTACGTACTACTCACCCGCGAAGATGGCGTGGTCTACAAACGTGTCTATAACAAAGGCTCTGTCGTCGAACTACACTCCGACAACAAACACTACTCGCCTTACACCGTTAAAGCTTCTGACATCCTGGAGGTATGGGAATTTGTCTGCACCTTAAACATCTCAGACAAACCATCTGAAGAATTAAATTTGGACAGCATCATTCACATGCTCAACAGCATGCGTGTAGAAATGGAAAAGAAATAAATTTAGAAGGAATACTTCAGCCAGACATTAGAAGGAAACGCGTAGGTTCTAAAATCTCTGTAAGTGGATTTGGCAGAACTAAGAGACGGCGTTAAACTGTAATCTTTAATCTCTTCAATACGCTCGCGCGAACGGTAAAAGGCTGTTTCAAACTCGATACTAAAGCGTCGGGTAAACTTGTAGTTGGCTCTTAAGAACAGGGTCGATCCTTCTTCTGTTTGAGTCGTCTGATTGGTAACCACTTCTATTGGTGAAGTCACCGTTACTTTACTATCAATGGTATTCACATAATAGCCAACACCCACGAAAGCCGACCATTTTTTCTGCTGATAAAACTTGTACGCATAGTGCGGCGAAAAGAAGGTAGATTGCTTGGTAAATGCTCTTGGTAGATTATTGATCAAATCGGTACTCTTGGTATAACCAGCATCAAAACCAAATCCGATCTGGTGCTTTTTATAACTTACCTGTACCTCTAATTGATTGTGAGAATACATGAAATTTTTAACGCTGTCACGAGCCGATAAAGCGCTAAGCAATGGTCGGCCCGACAATAACACATGGAACTTTAATTTACTCGAGTCGCGGTTGGCAGCACCAGCAAAAAAAGAGCCTGCTGCGAGAGTTACAAGCAGCAGGCAAACTATCTTTTTCATCATTCTTTTTATTTAATAAAAGGAGATGCGTATTTAGGATTGGTGATTAAATCTTTATCTGTCATGGTATTCAAGAACGCAATCAGATCAGCTTTTTGTTCAGGTGTAAACTCTAAACGTTTAGGACCGCCGTTGCTGTTGTCTTTTAACTGGAAAGACAGTTTTGAATTATTTTCGATGTCATGACTGTAATGTTCTAATACTTCATCCAGCGTTTTAAATCTTCCATCGTGCATGTAAGGGGCAGTCAGGGCAATATTTTTAAGACGTGGAATCTTGTATAGACCGTTAATGCCTGGATCGTTGTCTACCAGATCAAGACCGATATTAGCAAATTTAGTACTGCCATAAGAAGAACTGAAACCTGATGAAATCTGGTGACAGCTTCCGCAGTTATTTTCAGTAAATAATTGTTTACCTCTAATTTCAGCAGGTGTAAAGTTTGAGAAGCCTTTGTACAGACCTTCATCAAATTTAGAATTCTGACTCACTAAAGAGAACAGGAACTGACCCATGCTATTACGCATTCTATCTTCAGTGATATCGGCTGTACCATACGCTTTCTGAAACAGTTCGGCGTAGTATGGCAATTTGCTGATTTTTTCGGTGATTAAATCTAAACGGTCGAAGCCCATTTCGATGTGATTGGCAATTGGTGCAAACACCATTGTTTCAATCTTAGTTTCTCTGGCATCCCAGAAATAACCGATTGATACTTCATCAATCAGGTTGCTGATGCCCATTGAGTTTCTAACAGTAGATTTTTCTTCGAAACCTTTACTGAAAGCAACAACATCTGAGAAAGCATTTTTCTGATTGTGGCAAGAAGCACAAGCAACAGAGTTGTTAAGAGACAAGGCTTTATCATAAAACAAAACACGACCAAGAGTCGCCTTGTCATTATCAATCACCGTCATGTCTTCATAATAATTATTCAACTTACCTATAGTGGTGTTAACCTTACTATACTCATAGGGCTGATCTGGAAGATACAGCTTAACGTTAGAGGGATCAGGACTGACGGCGCTTTTCTGGCAGTTGTAATTGATAACAACGGCAATAATAGCAAGACTCAGAAGGAGAATTTTTTTCATAAGTTGCGTTCGTTTAGTGGAGAAATTTGATTTATTAAGAAACGAATATATAAATAAATATTAAATATCCAAGGGTTTTTTTTTAATAAAGACATCAAAATGACGCAAAATGTTGCATGAGGCGGATAAAATTCTTGACCGGAGCTTGAATGTTAGTGGGTTATGGGATTATATCCTTTGACCAATAACCATTAACCAATAACCATTAACCAATAACCAATAACCATTAACCAATAACCGGCACCGCTGGGACCGGCCTATAAGCTTTTACGTCTTTTACCAAAGATCCCGAAACATCGCTGATGCATCGAAGTATTCTCTCTTGCGACAGCAAGCCCTAAATCCTATTTCCTATTTCCTATTTCCTATTAAGACCCACCCTTGCATTAAACCACAATTTACCATAAGTTTGTCGTTCCTATCAATTACATGAAAATTATTACCTATAACGTGAATGGCATTCGCTCGGCGATGAGCAAAGGTTTCCTCGATTTCTTGCAAACAGAACAACCTGATGTGGTATGTCTTCAAGAAATAAAAGCCAATGAAGCAGATATCGATCGCGCGGCCATCGAAGCCCTCGGCTACCACTGCTATTTTTACTCGGCCCAGAAAAAAGGGTACAGCGGCGTAGGTATCCTTACTAAAATCAAACCCGATTACGTGACGTCCGGTATGGGTCACGATCTATTCGACGCCGAAGGTCGCGTCATTACCGCACACATCAAAGGCTACGATATCATGAGCTGCTACTTCCCGTCCGGAACAACAGGCGATATCCGTCAGACTGTTAAATACGAATTCTTAGATGCCTTCTACGATTTCATCAATCATCCCAACAATAGTGCTAAAAAATTTATCGTGTGTGGCGACTATAATATCTGTCACAAACCCATCGATATTCACGATCCGGTAAGCAATAAAAACTCCAGCGGCTTCCTCCCTGAAGAGCGCGAATGGATGGATAAATGGTTTGATGCGGGCATGACCGATAGTTTCCGACACTTCAACACCGAACCGCACCACTACACCTGGTGGAGCTTCAGAGCCGGAGCAAGAGCGCGCAACAAGGGCTGGCGCATCGATTATATCTCTGTGAGCAATACCATGAAAGACCAACTCAAAGAAGCTGGCATCTATAGCACTTATGTGCACAGCGACCATTGTGGTTCTTACATCACACTTAAAAAATGATCAAACAGTTCCTGCCAAAACGCTTTAAACAATTTCTGTGGTTTGTCTTCAAATCACCGCAAAGGCGCTGGCACGAACTTGGCTACTCTACCCTCTTCACCGATCTTAAAGGCTGGCTATCGACTCGAAAAAAACCAGGCATACTTCAGCCCATCACCATCTGCATCGGTATTAAAAACCGGTCTAACAATCTACTTAATTTTGTTATTCCTTCTCTTAACAATGCTCATCACAGAGAACTCATCACCCTATCGGTCTACGACTGTGGCAGCGATGATGTCTTAAACCTCGAAAATGACATTAAACACCTTTGGAAAGGACAGTTAATTTACCAAAGTAAGGCTCAAGACTTTGCACGCTCGAAAGCCTTTAACAGTGCGCTCAAACAGGCGCCTGACGGACTGGTTCTCATCTGCGATGCCGACATGAGTGTTCCAAAAAATATAGTCAACTTAGTTAACCAATATGTCACTGCACACAGTGCCTGGTTTCCGCATGTCTGGTACACCAACGCCGATGGCAGTGGCAGATTCTACACCGAAAGCACTGGCATGATGGCGAGCACGAAAGCAAACTTCCTGCAAGTCGGCGGCTACGACGAAACCATCACCACCTGGGGCTACGAAGACTGGTACCTATTCTTTGCCTACTACAAACACCACATCGCCTGCATCCGCAGCAACGAACCCGAGTTCATTCACCATTATCACGAGAGCTTGAAACCGGAGGGGTTTAAACCATTGTTCTAGTATGTGATTGATGCGATTGTTCGCCTGCGGCGGGCCTAACACAGATCTCGCATCTGCAGATACCTTATTTGCTATACCTATCTGTTCTAAAATCTAATTTTCTCTTTCGAATAATTCAATTATTTTGCAAACAAAAACACAATCATTTCCCTATGCTTCAAATCAATCCCCATATCAACTTTAATGGCAATGCTGAAGAAGCCTTTACATTTTACCAATCTATCTTTGGTGGTACTTTTACTAAACTGATGCGTTTCAAAGACCTCGCCAGCGATGATTTTCCAGTACCGGCACACGAAGCAGAAAAAATCATGCTGATTGCCTTACCTATTGGCAACAATGTTTTACTGGCAAACGACGTTCCCGAAATTCTTGGTCGTACCAACGAAAACGAAAACCGCAGTAAAATCTCTATCACTGCCGATAACAAAGAAGAAGCCGATCGTATTTTTAATAGACTCTCTGCTGGCGGTCAAGTTGAAATGCCCATGGCTGATGGACTTTGGGGCACCTATTTCGGCATGCTCAGAGATAAATATGGTATTGAATGGATGGTGGAAGTTTGATGCTCTATGATTGAACAACATCATCAAAACAAGGTATTCATCGCTATAAGTCTCGATGGCTACATAGCCAACAAGGATGGTAAGGTCGAATTCCTGGATACATTCCCGGCACCTCCGGGTGATGACATGGGCTATAGCGCCTTTACTGACACCATAGATGCGCTCTTAATGGGAAGAAACAGTTTTGAGACAGTATTGGGCTTTAACATCCCATGGCCTTATACCAAACCCGTTTTTGTTTGGTCGCATACACTTACACAAGTGCCTGACGAATTAACTTCTAAAATACAAATAGTGAAAGGCAGCCCTTTTGAGGTGCTTCAACAGATTCACGCATTAGGTTATCAATCTTTATACATCGATGGCGGCAAAACAATTCAATCCTTGCTGGCACACAACTTAATTGACGAAATGACTATAACGACTGTTCCCGTTGTTTTAGGTGATGGCATTCCGCTTTTTGGCCAACTTGATGAGATGAAAAAATTTATTGGCATTAGCAGCAAACTATATCCAAATGGCTTGGTGCAGAACGTTTATAAAAGGGGATAATAGCTTTTCAAATCATTTTACGCTGAGTCCCATCTCTTTAAACGTATTTCCCTTCTCAACATCACCAGTGGTGAAACCAAGTTTGAACCAATACATGCGCTGCGCTGAGGTTCCGTGTGTAAAGGCATCAGGCATTACCTGTCCGCTCGAGCGCATTTGTAAACGGTCGTCGCCGACAGCATTGGCTGCGCCTAAAGCTTCATCAATGTCTCCAGCTTCTAAAATGTTTTTCATTTTTTGGTTGTGATGCGCCCAAACGCCAGCATAAAAATCGGCCTGCAATTCTAAGGCTACTGATAATTTATTCGCATCCTCTTCGCTTAATTGCTGCTGCTTGCGATGAACCTGATCGGATGTTCCAAGTAAATTCTGCACATGATGTCCCACCTCATGTGCAATGACATAAGCACATGCAAAGTCGCCAGGCGCCCCTAACTTGTCTTTGAGATCCCTGAAAAACCCTAAATCTATATACACTTTCTGGTCGGCGGGACAATAAAACGGACCGATAGAACTGCCTGCCTGACCGCAACCTGACTCTACCCCATCTCTAAACAACACCAATTTAGGTTCTGCATATTGCAACTGTGATTCCTGAAAAAGCGTATGCCATACATCTTCATTATCGGCTAAAACAACCGATACAAAATTCGCTAAACTATCATCGCCGGGAATGACTTGTTGTTCGGTTGCAGAAGACTGATTTTGCTGCTGTAAGGCCTGGTTGAGAATCTCTGCGGAATCGCCTCCCGATAAGAGTTTTATAACAATTATTATAATCCCAATAATACCACCACCAACAATGGTTTTACCTGTCGACGAACTTCTACGATCTTCTACATTATCGCTCTGTCTTCTACCTAGCCATTTCATAATTAAATTTTTTCAAAAATAGGAATTTTAATGAATTCAGAAAGCTTTATTTATGGCTTCTTCATTCTCAATTCTTTACACTTATTGACATTAGATACAAGGATCCAATGATGATAACATCCTGAAGAAAATGAATCAACCAGGCCCAGAAAAATCCGTTAGTTTCAATCATTGATTTAGATAGAACAAATCCGAGAACACCTGCCATTACTACACCTATCACACCGCTAGGCATACCGGAAAAATGTGGGAGTCCGAATAAAATGGCAGAGACCCAGCAAATCATCATAGGCGATATCAGTCCGTTTAATGGCGCTATAACACCAAGTCGATAAATCATCTCTTCACCAAATGAATTGATTAACGAAAACAAAATCACCCATCCCATCATTGGCCACAACAAAGAAAAATCCACATGACTTTTCTTCAACTGAAAATACATAAACACAGCTGTTATCAAACTAATAAAAACCATTACCGACAAACCAGTGCTTAACCACTTATCGTCTTTTTTGATGCCGAAAAACTTCAACTCATCAGCGGGAGCAGACAGATTTCCCCATTTAAAAAAACTTAAAAAACCTTCCGGACAAATCAGATAAGTCGTCAACAAAGACAAAGCCGTTATTATAAGCAACAAGCCTTGATAAGTCATCTGAAAGTTCAGATATCCATTTTCGATAAACTGAAACCCAGATAACTTACTCCATGCTCCAGCTATCAAAAGTGCCCCTGTAAAAACCAAAGCAATTAGAATTGGTAAAACTATTTTAGAAGTCATTGTAGTGTTGGTTTTAATTTTAGGCAAAATCGCATTAACTTATTTAATTTAGATACCACCCAAATCAAAATAAAGATAAAATCCACAGAAAACCAATTTTCTCACCAATTCATTAATTGGCTGTGATTTCCTTTTCCGGCAACAGTCGGTTAAGTATTTTTTCGAAGAGAGGTATTGTCCACACAAAAATCAAAACCCCCATAACATTAAACATCATGTGCGCATTGGCAATTGTGCGCTCAATTGTAGCACCATGACTAACATAAGAAACCAACTCTATAAAAGGCTCAAAAATAATTAATCCAATCACAATAGAAATCAGATTAAAAGTAAGATGAAATATCCCAGTTTTAATTGCACCTCTGCTACCCTTAATGGTTGCAATCAGCGTATCACTGCAAGTTCCCAATTCGGCACCAAGCATAACGGCAACCCCACCTGCAAGACTCAACAAACCTTTTTTGGACAAAATAATGGCCATACCAACAGTAGCAGATGAAGATTGAATAACCAATGTTACAACAGCCCCAATAATGGCGCCTAATACTGGCTGTTCTGTCTTTTTAATCCATTCATTAAAAAAAGCTTCATCTTTTAACGGCTCTACGGCATTCTCCATGGTATATAAACCAAAGAAAAGTACCCCAAAATACAGTATGACTTTGCCGACATTACTAATTCTTGGCGACTTTGAAATAACCAATAAAAGAAAACCGACGAACAACAAAATAGGTGAATATTTTCCAATATCCATTGCGATAATCTGACTACTAAACGTCGTTCCAATATTGGCACCCAAAACGATCCCCATAGCTTGTCTGAAGTTTACTATTTTGGCATTAACAAATACAATAGTAATAATAATAACAGCCGACGAAGAGTCTAACAAAACTGTAATAACTGTTCCGACAATCAGGCTACTAAAAGTATTGTAAGTAAACTTCTGAATCCATTTATTAGCCTTGTCACCCAAAGCAATTGTAAGTGTCTCTGAAAGATTATTGACAGCAAATAAAAACAGCACCAAACCAGCCAATATAGACAAGAAAATTTCGGTCATAATTACTCTAAATTAATTAACCTCAACATTAACCGAACAAAAAGTCTCTAGCAACAACTCTAAGTCATCGATTTGTTAATTAATTTTTGAATCTTAGTACTCACTCATTATGATGTAAAACACCAAATCAAATAATTCAAAATTGAATATCAATTTCTTAGACTATCAGACATACGGAAATTTGAACACCCGCTCACATCTCCCGCTCGTAATCCTCCCTGCACAATGCATACAAATACAGATTGTGAAAATGCGGACCGATGAATTCGGCGTTTTTTAGGAGACCTTCTTTGCGGAAATTGAGTTTTTCAGGGATGCGCTGACTGCGGGTGTTGTATTCGCCGCAACGGATTTCGATGCGCTGAAAGTGTAAGTGATCGAAGCAATGTTTTAATAAGACATTGACAGATTGCACCATGATGCCTTGTCGCTCAAAATCCTTGCCTAACCAATAGCCGATCTCGGCACTTTTGTTCTGCTGATCAATTTTGTATATACCTACTCTACCCACCAATCTCTCTTCAAACACCACAACAAAGGCCATTTCTCTGCCCTCTGCTGCACTTAACTGCGCTCGCTTAACGAAGGCCTTCATAAATTCCGGTCCGTGCATATTTTGAATCCAGGGCATCCATTCGGCAATATGGTCGTAATTGACTTGCGCTAATTGGTAGAGTTCGTTTACATGGCGTGGATGCACCAGTTCTAAATATAAAGTATCGTGGATTTGTAGTTTCATAGTATGGTCAAATGTACAAATATTTAAAACAAGAGTTAAATTATTGTTTAGTCGCCTGCAGCGGACTTGACGCTTTATCGTCAGCTGACGCAAGCAATTTTTAAATCGCAGATTTCTTATTTGTCCAACTCTACCGCCCTTATCGGAGCCCGCTCATAATTTATCTATGATAAATTGTCGCTCGATATCGCGGATTTTGTCGTTGGTAAACCAGTAAATTCTATAAGAATAATATTTGCGGCGATGTTCTTGCGACGACTTCCGCGTCATCGAAGATCAACAAAGTTGGTCTGGGCTTTGATCGAACTACGCCGTCGAATGTAATAAAGAAAATCTGCGTTTAACCTGGCGGAGCGACAGCAGGCGTCAGCAAAACATATCTGATTATTCCCCAGCGGTGCCGAGAAATACATCCTGGGGTATACAAATTACACCACAGGAGCGTTCAAAAAGCTCAGTTTCGCTAAGTCTTTTTCTTGCTCTGAGCGTAAGCCTACACCTAAATCGCCAGCGTTGCTAACGTAGAAGGCCAGTTCTTTTAAGCTCGTGTATAGCTCGTGCGCGAAGTCGGCGTCGAGTTTTGGGAAGATATCGTTCAGACCTTTTAATAAATCTGTAAGGTACTGAGTGCGCTCTAAAGTAGATTCTGGTAAAACAGCAATTAAACTATCGATAGTATCTTCAGAATAAGCATCAATGCTCTTGTAAATACCGCTCACATCTCTGGTTTCAGAATAGGTCTTGATATGGATGATTTTAGCAGCCTGAGCAATCTCATCATGCGAAAAATCGCCGTCGGCACCAGATACTAAAGTTGATACCAAAATTGGTGCATCCATGATTAATTGTTGTTCTGAAGCTGATAAATGTTCTATTTTGTTGAGCATACGAATGTTTATATTACTTTTGTGCAAAAGTACAATTTTTTATTTTTGTGGCAATGAAGCAAATGGTGAAATTTTTTCTGGTCGAGGAATGGAAGGGCAAATACGCGATAGTAGGGGCTTTTCTGTATATTTTCACGGCCGTTCTTATCACCTTTCTGAGCTTACCGGGCATGGACCCACTGCAATATTCTGCCATTTTCTGGGTGGTAGTTATCTTCACCACACTACAAGGAATCTCTAAGGCCTTCATGCAAATGCGCAAGGGCAGTTTTGCCTTTTGGCATCAACTCTGTTCGCCACAAGTCTTTTTGGGTGCACGTCTGCTCACCTCTGCCCTATTGATGCTTATCTTCACCACCTTTGCCTTCGCCGTATTCAGTCTCATGCACGGCAGCATCAGCAATGGCGGCACCTTTTTACTCATCACCCTAACAACCGGCATAGGCATCTCCTCCATCTTTACCATCAGCAGTAGCATCGCTACCAAGACCGATAATCCAGGGGTTCTCTTACCCGTCCTCACCTTTCCGGTCATCATGCCGGTCGTTTTAATCGGCGTCAAAGCCGGTCGCAAAGCCGTCGAGCAACTCGACTTCAGCACGATACTCCCCGAATTGGGTTTGTTGTTGTTGTTTGATATTTTAATTATTGCTTTGGGCTTGCTGCTAATACGGTTTATCTGGAAGGAATGATGGGACTTGGGCCCTGGAATGACATCCATGAACCAAATAACGGCACTGAAGCCGGCACCGCTGTCGCCAACCATTCGCCTGCGGCGGGCCTATGACAGATCTCACAGATATTTTTTAATCCTATTTTTATCTTCATTAAATTTTCAGTTTAATGATATAAAAAGACATCCCGTTAAAACGGGATTGGATTGCGCGCCTGCCCGAATGACCTAGTCAGGCGGGAATTTCGTCGTGGGTAAACCGGTAAATAGGATAAAGCCCTTCGATGCGAATTTCGATGCGCAGTCCGCTATCGCTACCTGCTTACTCAATTCTTACTCAGGGACCCAGATTTGCGAATAACATAGGGAGAAAAAATAAATTAGGGGGCCCTGAGTAAAGCATGAGCAAAGTGTAGCAAAATATGATGTAGCGAAGCGAAAGCATATGGCGAAACGACGTCGAATGCTGCATCGAAGGGCCGTGATTATTTATAGATTTGTGGCGATGTTCTTGCGGCGAAATCTGCGGCACAAAACAATTAGACAATAACACGAGTCCTGTAAGGACGTCCCGGAGGGTTTGGTAGCCCAGTTCGAGATTTTTTGAAAAAAAATCGAGGGCTGGGTATACGTGAAACAATGATCCCGCGAGCCCCGTAGGTGGTGACCAAAAGAACATTTAATTATTATTTTATCAAATAGATTTAGTTTCTTCATCGAAGAATGATGAAGTTAAACCAAAGTGTATTGTATAGTTAGATTTTTCTCGCCTCATGCCGGCGACTGGCACTTACTTTTCTTTACTGCAAAGAAAAGTAAGCAAAAGAAAGCGTGCGCCCATCCTATGCAACCATGTTGCGGCTGTTCAAGCCCGACCCTATTGTAATGATCTCTTCGTACCTCAGAGCTATTACAATGGGTGCCCCGGTTTGAATGCATCCGCTACCATGGGCATAGTATGAATGGCGCATAACGGTCTATCCCATGTGTAGTGGTAAATTTTATTGATACATCAGTTATCGAATGAATAC
>JAIXYV010000090.1 GCA_027490055.1 Bacteroidota bacterium
AAAGGTTTACCAGTGCGCTGATAAACCTTAGTGACCAAGAGAATTGATATTTAACCGAATTATGCTCAAATAGCTGGGTGCATGAGGCATACAGCTGATGTGATTAACAACATTAAGCACCTGAAAAATACGATGGAGATTGTGATACAGTATCGGCCAACAGGCCAACTGCACCAATACGGTTGCCAAAGCAAATTTTGAGGCAGTCAGACGTTGGCTGGACTTTTGGCTACTAACCTATTCTGAATGAAAATACCTAATTTTACAATATCGATCTTTACTTGGTTGGTCTAATTCTATACGGACTTAAAACCGAATTTAGAGCACTGCCTATATGTTTTCGCCAAAATGCCTCGTTGTGTTGGCCTTCAGGATCATGGTAAGTTCTGGTCTTGTAGTGTGCCTTATATAGATGCTCATCTAAAGAGTCGGTGTAAGCAGACACATTACTCTCTTCCTTGCCTCCTGCTAGCAGAAAAATCCCATCAAATTGAGGACCAGTTTTTAGCTCCAGTTTGTAGGGCGGATAGGTCAGGACTTCTGGATTGAACCAAATAGCTGGCGAAAAGATCAAGGCACTGCCAAATACTGGACTTCCCTCAACTTGGGGCCGCACTAAAGCCCAATAAGATATCAGCCCTCCAAGTGATGAGCCTCCAATGATGGTTTGCTTAGGATTAGGATATGTCCGGAACTGATTGTCAATCAGTGGTTTGAGCTCCTTTGAGATAAAGTCTAGATAAGCATCACCTTTGCCACCACCATACTCTTTGTTTGGGAAAGGAGACAACTCTAATATGCGGTCATTGGCCTGGTCGATCCCAACTACGATAACACCATTGGCATTGTAATTACCTTTTTTGGCATTGTATTTACCTTTATAATTCCACTCGGCTTGATACTCGTCTATACCCCACTCACCGGCAAAGGCAGTGGAGTCATCAAATAGGTTTTGACCATCATGGAGGTAACAAACAGGGTAGTATTTTGCAGGAAGCGAATCTGATACATTGTAGTATCCACGGGGCAGACTAACCCTGACGGTAACAAACCGTTTGAGGTATTCGGACCATATTGGCTCAAGCACCAATACATTGGGCAACTTGGTGCTGGCTTTGCGCACAGGCTTGAAAGCAGCGGCCTCTAACCAGATGGTATCTTTTTTTGAGCCAAATTGTGCTTCGGGGCTTAAGGTGCGATTTGGGACGTCGGTCCCATTTGTATTGCACTCTACGGTTTCCCAGCTGCCTAGGGTGAGTTTGTAGGCCGTACCATACCATGCCTTAGGGACAGGAAGGACCCAATGCCTGCCATCCCATTGCATCATCATGGCGGGGTCCTTGGGGTTCCAGTTGTTGGCTGCGCCTGCTAAGTAGGGAGCAGATTTGACCTGACCTTTATAGGCCATAATCCGCTGCTGGGCATTGCAACTGAGCGCACTGCCTACCAATCCTAGGACCATGAGGGTAATCCTCAAAACGGGGTGTAGCTGGATCATAGGTTAAAATAACCGTTCAAAGAGGTTGAAGGACCCTAAATTAAGCACTATACTTTTGTGTTATTCCTCTAGTTTCGAGATATCCGCCAACAGGCCAACTGCACCAATACGATTGCCAAAGCAAATTTTAAGGTAGTCAGGCGTTGGCTGGACTTTTGGCTACTAACCTTTCCTGAACGAAAATACCTAATTTTACAAGGTGGATCTTTTCTTAGCTTTTTTCTTTCTAATTGGTGAGGGTCTTGTATGGTTTAATTTTTCCAAATAATATTTTATCGGGATCTTACAGCACATAATATCGCCTTGTTGTTCTGTAACAGATTCAAGCGCCTTGCCTATATATTTTTGCCAAAATGCCTCATTGTGTTGGCCCTCAGGATCATTTACAGTCTCGGTAATGTAGCCTGCCTTTGTTAGCCGCTCATCCAACGAGACGGTGTAGGCAGATACATTACTTCCTTCCTTCCCACCCGCTAGCAGAAAAATCTTACCAAATTGAGGACCACACTCTTCCTCTTGTTGGTAGGGCGGGTAGGTCAGGACTTCTGGATTGAACCAAATAGCTGGCGAAAAGATCAAGGCACTGCCAAATACTGGACTTCCCTCAACTTGGGGACGCACCAAAGCCCAATAAGATATCAGCCCGCCAAGTGATGAGCCTCCAATGATGGTGTGCTTATGATAAGATATTGTCCGGAACTGGTTGTCAATCTGTGGTTTGAGCTCCTTGGTAATGAAGTCCAGATAGGCATCACCTTTGCCGCCACCATATTCTTTGTTTGGGAAAGGTGACAACTCTGCTATGCGGTCATTGGCTTGGTCGATCCCAACTACGATAACACCTTGAGACTTGAATAAACCTTGATCATTCCACTCGGCTTGATACTCGTCAATACCCCACTCACCGGCAAAGGCAG
Organism: Bacteroidota bacterium; assembly: GCA_027490055.1. Taxonomy (GTDB): domain Bacteria; phylum Bacteroidota; class Bacteroidia; order NS11-12g; family UBA955; genus JABMMZ01. Next base: position 2,416 of record JAIXYV010000090.1, read on the forward strand.
TGGAGTCATCAAACAGGTTCTGCCCATCGTGGAGGTAACAAACTGGATATCTTTTTGCTGGCAGCGTTTCTGATACATTGTATCCACGGGGCAGGCTAACCCTGACGGTAACAAACCGTTTGAGGTATTCGGACCATATTGGCTCAAGCACCAATACATTGGGCAACTTGGTGCTGGCTTTGCGCACGGGCTTGAAAGCAGCGGCCTCTAACCAGATGGTATCTTTTTTTGAGCCAAATTGTGCCTCAGGGCTTAAGGTGCGATTCGGGACGTCAGTCCCATTGGTATTGCACTCTACGGTTTCCCAGCTGCCTAGGGTGAGTTTATAGGCCGTACCATACCAAGCCTTAGGGACGGGAATCACCCAATGCCTGCCATCCCATTGCATCATCATGGCGGGGTCCTTTGGGTTCCAATTGTTGGCTGCGCCTGCTAAGTAGGGAGCAGATTTGACCTGACCTTTATAGGTCATAATGCGCTGGGCATGGCAACAGAGTGCACTGCCTACCAACCCTAGGACCATGAGGGAAATTCTCAGAATGGAGTTTAGCTGGATCATAGGTCAAGAAATCTGGTCAAGGTTGTGATAGTACCAATACTAGGACGAGACCTAATAGATACCTATTCCTCTAATTTCGGAATGTCAATACTGGCAAACAGGGCATCAATTTTAGCAGCTTGGACAGCAGTGTCATCCAAGAAGAACCGAAGCTCAGGTATAACCCGCACTTGGTGCCTAATCTTTTGGCCCAACTCCTGCCGGATCTGTTTATTGGCCTCAAGGACGTTATCTAGTAGTTCTTGCTCGTTTTTGGCACCAAGGAAACTAATATAAACTGAGGCTACACCAAGGTCAGGGCTGACTTTGACGTGGGTGATGGTCACGAAGGCATTGCCAAACAAAGACTTAAACTGGCGCTGCATCATTTCGCTGAGGTCACGCAGTAGGAGGCTGGCAAATTTTTTCTGGCGTTGAGATTCCATATCTGGGGGGGTATCTTGAGGTTATCAGCTGGGCCTAGTCATCTATTTGTGAGCGAGTTGGGCAGCAGCAATAAGGGACTGGGTAAGTTATTTAGGGTAGATATTGGCAGGGCAAAAGAGCCACAATGGTCAATATCAGCACCCAATCAATCAATGGAGAGTGACAGGGTGCTAGTGCATACTGCAAAAGACTGTCCACCAGTTAAAAGATTTTGGCCTTCAAACTAAGGTCCAAAACGTAAAATTACGACAGCTTCGGCAGCATCCGAAATTTATTCAAGCAGTTAGGCCTCGATCAGTACAAAGCACTGGTAGGTCCATAACCGAAAAGCCGGTATTGCTTCGCTGGCGTATCTAGTAGTTCAAACTTGGCCTGCCAGATAGGCAAATATGTTTAGTTTTGTGGTTGGTCCTGAGTTTAGCTAGGCATATAGCCAATCCACTCAGCCATTGGTGCTCCATCAGCTCCCTTTGTCAGTTGATGGTTTGTACCCATACTAACTATGTTTAGCTACTTCAGACAGTCAAGTCCCTTTAGGTGGTTAGGGCTATTAGCAGCACTCCTGCTGATCCGGATACCGATGCTATACGTTGGCTTGCCGCTAAGCCTGCCTCATTTGGTGTCCCAAAAAGCTGCCGAAAGGATTGCGATGGGCGATATGCTCTACCGTGATATCTGGTGTAACCTTCCTCCTATTTCGGGTTGGCTATTGGGCTACCTTGAGTGGCTTTCGCCTAGCAATATGTGGCTTAATGGTGCGATCGCGATCATTTTGGTGGGTTACCAGACCTATGTCCTGACCAGGATGAGCCTAGAGCTTGACCTATTCACCGAACGGAACTACACGCCTGGTTTGATCTATATCTTGGTAGCTAGTGTGGTGCCAGACTTCCTGACCCTCTCCCCTGCCCTCATTAGCCTTACCCTTATTATCCCAGCCTTTGCTAGGATGGCCAAGCACCTGAGAGTCGGTGTAGCTGAGGACGAAATGTTGAGCACCGGCCTGCTACTTGGTTGTGCCGCTTTATGCCACTTGCCCGCCTCCTTGCTGATTGTCTGGCTGATGTTGGTCTATGCATTGTATTCGGGGGCTACCCTGCGGCACTATGTGTTGTTGGCCTTAGGTGTGTTCTTGCCTAATGTTCTGGTCTATTTGTTCTGGTTTTGGATGGATGCTGGGACAGACTACTACTACAACTACATCCGGACCATCATAGGAGGTTCTAACCACCTCTACCTCAATGGTTATCAGGTCGTGATGATCCTACTAGCTCCTTTGCTGTTCTGGGTCCTAGCCTTACTCAGAATCTACTCGCTAAACAGGTTTATCAACTACCAATCCGTGATGCAGACAGTGATGGTACTCTGGATCATCGTCGGGATTTTGGCTATATCGATCAGCTTTGATGGCACCCCAGACGAATGCCTGATCATCTTGCCGCCGATAGCCTTTATGCTCACGCACTACTTTCAGTCATTGCAGCGCACCTTTGTGACCGAGATTAGCTTTGGGCTTTTTATGGGGGCAATGGTTGGCACCCTAATGATAGCAACCCTACAACCTGCAATTCTTGAGCCATCTCTGCCCATTTCGGATCTATACCTAAGCCCTCGTTTGACTCCAAAAGGTGCCTTGACAGACCAACAAGCCAAAGAGCTGAGTGGCCAGAAGGTTTGGGTCTTGGGTCATAATTATCGCTACTATCAATATGCTAAGCTCGGGTCGCCCTACCTTGACCTAGACCTGGCCCAGCGTGACTTTATGGAGATGGATCATTATGATGTTGTTTCCAATGTCTATCAGCGCATCTCAGCAGACCTACCAGACGTCATCATCGACCAAGCACATCTTGCAGATTCGCTATTTGTCAGGATGCCTATCCTAGCTAAGGAGTATGTACGGAAAGCTGGCAAAGGACAGCCTTACTACGTCAGGAAAATAGTGCGTGGGTAGGCAGACATTGTGTACAACCAAATGGCAGTTTTTGGTGTCTATATTGCAAGAGGTCCTAGGTAATGGCTGTCGCCTAAAGGCAGAAACACATTCCATCGTCCTTCCTGAATAACCCAAAGCCCCAAATGACAGGATTCGCCACTAGTAGCAAAATGTTACCCTCGGCTAGCAAGCACAATGCGCATATGTCTGCTTTGGGTCTGTCTGGCCAATCCATTTGGATGAGTCAGCTAAGTTGGAGGGTGGTTACCTTGGCTCTATTACTCGGTCCGGTTTGTCTAGCCCAAAATGCTCGGTTTTCGGCTGAGCAAGGACCTGCAGTTATCGTCAATGGTAATCAGTTGGCAAATCCATGGGCAGGAGGGCTGAACAGTCCACAGCTCTCTGTTTGTAACCTCAATAATGATGTCCAGGCGGATTTGTTTGTGTTTGATAGGCTGGGCAATAAACCTTTGACTTTCCTAGGCGGTCGTTCAGGAAATGGTGCATTCAGTTTTAGCTATGCACCATGGTACGAGCAGCAGCTACCTTCGATCAGTAGCTGGGCCCAGATGCATGACTTCGACTGTGACGGTGTGGAAGACCTTTTCATGAGTGACCCATTTGGTATCAGGGCCTTTAGTTGTTTGGGGACTAACCGTAGTTATAGCTTTTCACCCGTATCACCTTACCTCACGACGGCAGGCTTTGCTGGGGCGCAGGTCAACCTGCAGGTCAACTATTCGGATCAGCCCTCGATTACTGATATGGATGGTGATGGTGATCTAGATGTCCTTGCAGTGACTTTTGGTGGTAGTACACTTGAGCACAACTTAAATATCAGCAAGGATAGCACGGGTAACTGCGGCCTACGGTTCCGTAAGAATAGTGCCTGTTGGGGCGGTCATTTTTTGGCCAATACCTGTGGTGCGTTTACGTTTGGTGCTTGCCGGACTCCCGCCCACGATACAGTTATCATGAGGCAAGATGATGCTCAGTTTAGGCCAATGCACCAAGGCACCAGCATACACTTAGTGGAGCTTAATGGTGATAACAATATTGATCTGCTGATGGGTGATATCGGTTGTAGTGGTTTGTATGCCTTGATAAACCAAGGCACCACCGCAGCACCTAGGTTCACCTCAGCGATGACCTCATTCCCAGCTAACACGACGCCAGCCCAATTTCTGAGCTTTTTGGCGGCAACGACCCTTGATGTGGATCAGGACGGTGACCTTGATCTCATTGTTATCCCGAATATTGACAGGAACGACAACTACCTCAGCGATCTGAAGAATAGCTGCTGGCTGTACATCAATAATGGCAGCAACCAGCTACCAGTCTATAGCCTAGCACAGCAGAACTACCTGCAAAACACCATGATCGACCTTGGCGAAACAGCCTATCCTGTTTTTGCGGACTCGGATGGTGACGGTGATCAGGATCTGTTTGTGGGCCATGCCGCTACTCGCATTGGCACTAATTACAGTAGCTCGATTTGGTACTTCGAGAATACAGGGACGGCAACTTCAGCCTCATTTGCCCTGCGCAATACCGATTGGCTGGGTCTATCTAGCACTGGACACCTAATGATCAGGCCTATTTTCACTGACCTTAATGGAGATGGAGCGATTGACTTTTTGTACTGCGGGACCAATGTTAACCAATCCGTAGCCTATTCGGCCTTTGTGTACAACCAGGCCCCCGCTAATGCAGGGCTGAACTTTACAGGCGCTACTTGGGCCAATTTCAGCCCAGCACTTGGCGTCAATGATAGCCCAGTATTTATTGACCTGACAGCAGACGGCAAAGTGGATATGCTAGTTGGTAAGGCCATAGGTACTTTTTCGTTCTACACCAATACTGGGACGAACCAAGCACCCAACTTTCAGCTCACGAACAATAATTGGGGCAGCATCACGAGTCAATACGGGTATAGCCCTAACCTCTGCCTAGGCGACCTCAACCAAGATGGCCAGCAAGATCTGATCACAGGCGATGAGTCTGGCATGATCAGGATTTATTACAGCCTTCAACAACTGTCAGGTTCCGTAGCATTGGTTGCCGACACTACGATCATGCGAGATATGATCACAGGGTTTGAGACCCAATGGTACCTTGGCAAACATGTGGCGCCAGCTGTTGCCAACCTTAGTGGAGATAACCTGCCTGATGTTGTCCTTGGGCTAAAAGGTGGAGGGCTGACCTATTTAGAAAATGTGCTAGGCAAACCCCTAAGTATAGGAGCAACAATCATTCCTTCGGTCATCAAGCTCAGCCTGAAACCAGTACCTGCCGATGATTATCTCGATATAAGTGGCATCCCTAATGGTCAAATAAGGATAAGTAATACGATTGGGCAAGAGTTGCTAAGCACCCAGCTTGACGCAGAGGGGAAACTCAGGATTGACCTTATTGGATCTGCCTGGTCAAATGGAATATACATCGTCGGTCAGGCAGGTCAAGTAGAAAAGTTTGTGGTCAGCAAGTAGGCACCATTTTTGAATAGCCAAGGTGCGTTTTGTAGGAAATCCGATAGAATGATGTTGGGCGCTGTTTTTATGTTTTCTCCTCATTTTCAGTGGTTGATGACTTGATTGGATCCCGCTGATAAAGAACAATTTACCTAATTGTTTTTCTGGATTGATTAACCTACCTTCAAGGGACATATTTAGCCTAGGTTAGCAGTGTCAATCCACCAATTACCTGAATAATGAAATGGCAACAATCTCGACTTCTGAAGATGGAAAATGGTATGCTTTGGACCCAGGTGGGCTATTATATATTAAACGCCGATGGTTGCAGCCCTGGATCAAGGTTATGGCCATTGCTATTCTGTACTGCCCTTCAGATCTCACAGCACAACCAAGCCCAAAACCAAAGTCTGCACTTGCTTCATTTTCGCCCTTCAGTTTAGGGCAGTATGACCGGGTATTGGCCGAAGGCAAGTACGCCATGCGCTATGCCATGCAGGTTAGTAAATCGAGTACTGGGGATACCATAGCCATCCCTGCTAAGGCAATAGAACTACTAAGCCTTGTGATAGCGGATGGACCGCGAATCCGGATTGATGGGCTGGAGCAATTATTAAGAAGGTCCTACGAAGGTAATGACGTTACCCAGATGCCTAGATCGATTGGGTCAGGAGGTATGTTGGCAGAGGATCCTTCGTCTATGTTTGCCCTATATGTATCAGGGAGGCTATGGGCAAACGGTGTCAGAGGGCGTTTTTTGGGCAATTACCACCTCAATAGCCACTGCGAAAACCATGATGCCCAAACGATAATGGCCGGATTGGGCATGCTCAATAACGGTCGCATCCACCTAACCACGGAACAAGCATGGCGCTTAAGCCACATGGTGGCATACGGAAGTGGTGCCTACGGAGCAGTCTTCAGCAGTGGACTGGTGGCAGCAAGCAGGACCAGCAAAACAATGGCAGATGCGGCCAGGAAAGCAACTAACCTTATCCCCAAACAGGCACATTATCGGCAAGTTTTGGAGGACGTCATGCGGTGGCATCAGGAGCAACCAACTGACTACGCTTATTGCCTTCAGAAGCTCAATGCCAAATGGGCCCCAACAGCCATTAACCCCATCACAATTGCCAAACCCCAGATCAACCCAGATGCAAAACTGAATGGCGGCATTATCCTGATGGCATTGTTATATGCCAACTCGGCCACCAAGGTACCCGGCGTGGCTGAAGGAGATATACCCTACTACATTATTGGAAAGGCGGGGCATGCGATATTGGCAAATGCTTGGGTTGCTGGCCTTGCCCTTGGTACAAAACAGTTAGGCATCAAAGCAACAGATGGGACCATCAATTTATCGACCTCAATAACTACTGAAAGCTTTAGAAACTATCAGACAAAACTTCCAACCATAGATGCCCCTGCTTCAGGTCCGTTGATACTCGAGCAAATCCCGAGTTATCGAGGCATGCAAGAAGGGGCCCTTGCTATTCAAATCAGTCCACAATCGTGCATTGTTCAAGGTGCCAAACTATCTGTCAAAGCGGTCAGTTACCCAGCACCCAAACAGGTCCAGTGGCATTGGGGGGACCATACCTATTCGGATGGCGACCTAAAAACCACTGAGGGTATCCATACTTACAACCAAGCTGGGCTGTATGAAATTAACTGTTACGCCCTGCTCGAAAATGGTACAACCCTACAACAACTAACTACAATCAGGGTAGACGGGCCAAAGGCTAGCCCACAACCATGTTTGCCAAGAGGCTCAGTTGCACTTAGTCCATTAACCAAATCCAACCCAAAAGACGGAAAGTCAACCAACTGGAGTGCACCTGCCAAAGCCATTTGGTTTGAAACTAATCGTAACACCACCCTACCGATGGTAGCTAGCATCCTGAGCCCAATCACTAACTATAAGTGGGCACCATCCTCTGGAACTGGAGATGGTTACCAACTATCATTGGCAGGAGATAGCATCAAAGACAAGGAGAGCCCTATTCTAAGCGATAATTATGGCCTTTCAGTGGTATGGGGGTCGCCAAATGGGCAAGCAGGAAGACCTGATCAAGGATCCTATATTAGCCAATCAACGGTTTGGAAAATGCCCCTACTGATCCCAAAGATCAAACAGTTGAGCCCTGAGGCTATGATTGATTTAGGCAATAAGGTATCTCTGCGTACAGTTAGGAAAACTAAGTTTGCGAGCGATCAGCTAGATGCTTACTTGGCCTATACAACCAAAGGATTAGTGCTGTTATTACCTAATGATATACAGGACCTAAACCTCCAGTTTGACGCTAGGCTTGATGGCCAGGTTACCTTCGATAACACAGATACAAGGCTTAACATCCAAGGTCTGGGTAGCCCAAACTCAAAAATCAACATCAATGATCGGGAAATGCCCAATGCCGGGATCACTATAAGTCCTGTAACAGGAACGGGCAAATTGTTAATGACAATCGATTGGAACACCTTAAGGCTCAACCTAGGTCTCGCCCAACGTGAGGAGCAAGGTGGGATAAACGGTGTACGGCAATTTGGGTTTCAGCTAAGTGTCACTAAAGCAACTGGAGGTGACCAGTTTGGATTATTCTACAGCCTTGGTTTCCCAGCTTACGACCCTTCTGAACTTGGGGTTATTGAGCTTGGGGAGTAAGTCAGTTGGCGCTTTTGGACTACAAAACCGCCAGATTCATCACCATTGCCTCACCACTAGTGCAGACCTTACCTGTTGCCTTATCATTAATCTCGGTACTTAGGGTGGCGGTATGTTTGATGGGGTCATGGGCAGTTACCGTCAAAACCACCGAATAGTCGGTATCCACAAACATAGGGCGCTTGAACTGAAGCGTCTGTGACAAATAGACCGTCCCTGGCCCAGGGAAATCCATACCCATAGCTTTGCTAAATAGCGCCGCACCCAAAATTCCGTGCATAATGGGCCTTTTAAAGGTGGTGGTAGCAGCATATTCAGCATCAAGGTGCAGCGGATTACTATCCCCACTCAAAGCAGCAAACTGGTCAACTTGCGCCTGCGAGAAACGAATATCGAAGGTATTGGAGTGTTGGAGCATAAGGATTTAGAAACTATGTTAGTCAAGGCGAATCTATACCTCAAC
>JAIXYV010000055.1 GCA_027490055.1 Bacteroidota bacterium
ACACATTTATAAGTCTTGTTTTTATTGACAACAGTGACATCTGCCTTATCAAGTGTTTCCTGAGTGATTTCATCTTTTAGAATGATAGCCAGAGGCACCTGTCCTGCCAGTAATGGTTTAGAAGATTCAATAGAAGGGCAGGTAGTAAGCGCAGAGGGTAGAATGGATTTAATGTGGCCTTTAACTTCCAGTTCGAGCGGACTGCTAAGATGGCTAAAATAAAGAGGTACTTTGATGCTGAAGCGGCCCTTCTGAGAGGTGTAGTAAATCACTGCGATGTTCCATGTAGCGCCTGGTTCTATTGTTTTGCCCGGACAGAGAATTTCGTAATCTTCGCGTGGTTGGGTGCTCAGTAAATAAATGGTTTTAGCGCCAGAATTGTTAAATGTAAACCAGGCCGTATCGTTGTTAAATTGTTCGATATTGCCATGGTCAAATACCTTGGAACTGGCAGTCAGCTGAGCACTTAAGATAAATGGCAGGCAGAATAGTATAGTTATCAGTTGACGCATATTGTCTATAGAACGAAAATCATACCAAAAGAATTGCAGACATTTATTTTAATAATTCTGCCAGGCGTGATGGATTAGCAGTGCCGTAGTTATAGTAAAAATAGATAATAACTATCGTAAATATCGATGAGGCTATACCGCCTGCCAGGGCCCAGCGTCGACTGATCTGGTGTTTTTTGAGTGCGTTTTCAGAATACGAACTAGGAAAACTTTGATACATTCTCTTATCTTTGTCCGTAAGATACACCGCTACCAGTCCTAAAATGAAGCCAACTAAAAAGGGAGATAATACAATTGACAGCATTCCAAGTAAGCGTTTGGTGTTGTCAAAAGGCAAAGATTCCTGTGGGATGTCCGGATTTTTCATATCGGCGTGCAATAGTTGGTAAAATTAAGGGTTATATAGGATTACCACCAAATTACAGAAAAATAATTTGATCGAACACAACTACTATCAGTTAATGGAAATAGAGCTTTACGCTGATATCTCGCTCGTTAAGAGAAGGTATCGCGAACTGGCTTTGTTGTATCATCCAGATAAAAATCCCAATAATAAAGTAGCAGAAGAATATTTTAAAGTTCTTACCCAAGGCTATAACATCTTAAGCGAACCTGATAAGAAATCTGATTACGATGATTTGCTGAGAAATTATTACAACCGGAAAACTCCGCAAACTACAACAAGGGTTACTAAAGATAAAAATGTTGAGCTTAGAGAGAAGTTAAAAAGGCATGCCGAAAATCAGAGACAAAGAATTATCGACGAGTATGTCCGTGCCGAAAATGTCTTGTCGCATCAGAAGCGCTATGTTTTATCTATTTTAGTATTCTGTACCGGCATATTAATTTGCTATAATAACTGGTTCCTCAATTTTCTGAATTTTAACATCATGTATATTGTGGTGGGGAGCTTCCTGTTTGGATTTGGAGCCTACATGATTGCCAATATTGTATACAAAAGAAGGATCTTTAAAAAGGCCATGTCCATTCAAGATATAGGCAGAGAAAGCGGTCCGGTTAGGTTGTTTGTTGTTTTGTTTCTTGTAACACCAGTATTGTTTTTATTGCTCATGCAGGTAACCAAGACCATACACCTCAGTTTCTTTTATGAAGTAACGGTGGTAGATAGGGTAGTGGAGTATAATGAAATGGTGACTTATAACTATTTTGTCAATGGCGAAGAAATTTCCCGTCAGGCAGAAGCCATTCCAGGGTATGACTATACGAGCAAAGTAGGTTTGAGAGTGAAGTATTCTCTAATAAATCCGAATATTTCAGAACTGGTAACCACCGGTCAGTTGATCAATGAATCACAATAGTGGAATGCCACATCTGTCCGTTCTCTAAAAGTACTTGAAGGGTAAATGTGCCAGATTGATGAATGCTATAAATATCTTTAGTATTGTTTACACTTACTGCTTTGCCATTGCTATCGAATGCTTTCACGGAGAGGATAGAACTTTCAGAATGACTGATGGTAAAATTGCCATTGTTAGGGTTAGGATAAATTCTTACCGGATTAACCAATAACAAAGACGTATTTAAACCGCGACCGCCTCTGTTGGTAGAACGCAGGATAGTGCCTCCATCGCCCACAATTAAGCCATTGTTGTTGTAGAACTCGATTTTATTAAGCGCTGTTGCGGTGCCAGATAGTTGCTGACTGCGATAGTTGAAAATCTGATACGATTTAGAAATGATGCCATTTGTTCCGCAGATGAAGCCCGTGTCTGCATCGAAAAAATAGGCGGAATAAATGGTTTTTAATTCGGTTAAAGTAGTGCTTAGCCAGCTTGCCCCATTGTCGTTTGAGAATAGAAGGATATTTAGATGTTTGCCAACCTGAGCAGTATCAGGCATGCCACCTGTGATTATAATGACTGAGTCGCCGATTGTTGAAACATTCGTTAAATTGATGATGGTGCCAGAATTAACAGGTAACCATTTTTTCTCAGAAAGCTGTTTTCTGAAGATGAATCCGCTATCGCCAACGGCCCAGCAATTGCCCGAAGGTGAAATGCTGACACTGTTAAGTTGTTTTCTTACCAGAGGTGTGGTGTCAACGGTCCATGTTTCGCCAGCATCCACAGAGCTAATGGCCAGTAAGTCTTTACCGACAGCGATGCCAGCATTGCCATTAAATGTCATGTCGTAGGTATAGGCAGCAGTACGCACATATTTCTGGGTCCAGGTTTTTCCGCCATTATAGGTTTTTTGTATACGGGCATTTTCGCCACTGACTATGCCAGTGAGAGAGTCGAAAAAGTAAACGGTTCTTAAATTTGATGGAATGGTTAAGCTCAATTTCTTCCACGATTTTCCGGAATCAGAACTCTGAAGGACCGTGCTACCCTGACCCGCGGCATAAACTTTTCCGGGTACCTGATGAAGGTCGAATAAGTCGTTGCTGTAATTGGTGTAAATCTTTTTCCATTGAGCAGATAGACTTAACTGTGTAAAGCAAAGTGACAATAACAAGAAGTTTCGAACTAAAAACATGAGACAAATATAAACAATTTCAATATAGGAATCAGAAAGCAAAGTAATAGATTTGTGGCATGAAAAAGGCGACTGTTAACAGCGATTACTACCTAAACGAAGAGGGTATGCTGGTGTTTACAGAAGCCTATCATCTAAAGAGAGGGTATTGCTGCGGATGTGCTTGTAAACATTGTCCGTTTCAACATGTCAATGTTCCAAAGAAAAAGACCGATGAGCGAAGATAGACTAAGTACATTATCAGAGAAAATTATCAGACTTCTCATATTTGAAGAGCGATTCGAGCATATTCTCGAAGAGGTTAAGGGTGAAAAGCACAGTTATATTGCCGATGAATTAAAGTTGTTAATTGCTCGTGATATGGTGAGGCCTTGCCGCGACCTGGAGACAGAGAAAGCATCGGGGATTTTGTACGACTCTGACAGCCTTAAAGATTACAGTTTTACGCTGACCAGCAAAGGCTTGAGCTATCTTGAGAAATTTATTAAATAATTGGCGAAAAGTAAGAATTTTTTTATTTTTCTTGAATACTGATTTAAATTATTGTTATTAGTTGTTTTTCTTACTTTTTTCTTGAGAAAATACTTGTATTATTGTGCTCCACTCAAATACATAAAAACAGATGAAATTTGGAGCAATCGATATCGGGTCTAACGGGGTTCGCCTCCTTATTTCACGACCACTTCAGGAAGATAGTCTTAAGCCGGAATGGAAGAAGGTTGAGTTCACCAGATTGCCTATCAGGCTGGGTGATGATGTGTTTGGAACCAAAGAGATTAGTAAAAAGAAAATGGATCTGTTGCTAAAGGCGATTAAAGCTTTTAGTTTATTACTGGATATTTACAATGTTGATTTTTTCAGGGCCTGTGCCACCAGTGCCATGCGCGATGCGAAGAATTCTGAGAAAATCATTAAATTGATTAAAAAAGAAACAGGTATTTCTATAGATGTTATAACGGGCAACGCCGAGAGTAAGCTCATTATGAATGCCTTTTTGCATCTATTGCCAGCTGAAGACACTTTCTTGCACGTGGATGTGGGTGGTGGAAGTACAGAGTTAACCCTTATTCAAAATAACAAAGCGCTTGTTTCTAAGAGTTTCAATATTGGAACGGTAAGGGCCCGCGAAAAAAAGATAAAAGCCGAAGAGTTTGATAAATTGCATGCCTGGATAAAAGAAAATATTGCCTGGGTGCCAAAGCTGAAAGGTATTGGTACGGGTGGAAATATTCATAAGTACGGCGAACTGGCGAGCGTGCCACAGGGCGGTTATTTGAAATTGAAAAAACTCGAACAACTCACCGAGGATATCGAATCTATTGATTTGCATGAAAGGATTTACCATTTAAAATTGAATCCGGACAGAGCAGAAGTAATCGATGTGGCTGGCAGAATCTACCTGGATATCTTTAAAAGAACCTCCATTACAGAAATCATGACACCTTATCACGGACTTAAAGACGGGATTATTCAGGATTTGTGGGAGCGCTACTATTCTAAACAGAAAGATTAATTGCTCGTAAATATGACAGTGTTTTGACCAAACACTGAAAATACCCTATCAAAATCAGAGAGTTTCTGTTGTTCTTAAGGATAATTTCATTAATTTTGCACCCGTTTAAAATAAGAAATATCAATGACCACCAACAGAACTTTTACAATGATCAAACCTGATGCGGTAGCGAATGCACACACAGGAAAAATTATCGATGATATCCTGAATGCCGGATTTAAAATTGTTTCAATGAAGTACATTCATTTGACACAATCTCAGGCAGAAGGTTTTTATGCAGTTCATAGCGAACGCCCATTCTTCAGAGATTTAGTGAACTTCATGATCAGCGGTCCAATCGTTGCTGCTATCCTTGAGAAAGACAATGCTGTAGAAGATTTCAGAAAATTAATCGGTGCGACCAATCCAGCTAACGCCGAAGAGGGAACTATCCGTAAGAAATATGCTAAAAGTATCGATGCTAATGCGATTCACGGTAGCGATAGCGACGAGAATGCTGCGATTGAAGGTAACTACTTCTTCTCTCAGTTCGAGCGTTTCTAACCGACCAATAATATTGTACAAAAGCTCTGCAGATTCTGCAGGGCTTTTTTTTGTGTTTGACAGTGAGTAAACTATTGGTTTTTATTTCTTGGCATTATTAGGTAAATTTGCAATGTGATTCTGGTTGGATCGCACCATTAATCTAACAATTCGATGAAAATTGGTTTATACGCCAAGGTAATCAGTACCCCAAAACAACTTAAATTAATTGAAGAAATTATACAGTTCCTTCAATTAGAGAAGGTAGAGGTAATGTTGCACCAGCATCTCGCATCCACTATTAACCATCAATACCGATTGCCTGAGTTTGACCGTTTGTGCAGACTTGAACCAATCATAGATTTTTTGATATGTATTGGCGGAGACGGAACTATTCTGGATGCGGTTGAGATTACCAGCGATAGTCAGGTGCCTATTATAGGGGTTAATACCGGTCGATTAGGTTTCCTGGCCAATGTGTCTACTGACGGATTTAAAAATGCCTTCAATGAATTAAAGAATGGATCTTACAGTATAGATAAGCGTTCTCTTTTGCAATTGGAAAGCAATACAGATTTATTTGGGTTCAATTATGCTTTGAATGATTTTGTTCTGCATAAAAAAGAAACCAGCAGTATGATCATTGTTCACGCATTTGTGAATGGCGAGCCACTTAATTCTTATTGGGCTGACGGATTAATTATTGCTACACCTACTGGCTCTTCGGGTTACTCACTCAGTTGTGGTGGTCCGATTCTTTTCCCTAAATCGTCTAGCCTGGTGGTGACACCAATTGCCCCACATAATCTTAATGTTCGTCCGATTATCATCCCAGATGATCAGGTATTGAGCTTCGAAATCGAAGGAAGAAGCAATCAGTTCCTGGCCACGCTTGACAGTCGCTCTGTTACTATTGATCAGACAGTACAAATAGCAATACGCAAAGCCGACTTCAGTATCAATCTTGTGAGATTTGAAGGTGATACATTCTTAAAAACCCTGCGCAATAAAATGCTATGGGGGATGGACAACCGAAACTAAACATTTATTAATCGTTTATCAGTCGTTTTTTAGATTCGAGTTCTAAAAACAAGTCTTTTTTTAGCTTTTAAAGAAAAAAAATACATTTTTGGGGGATAAAGAGGTTTTTTGGGGTAAGGAAATGTCATTTTGCTCCTCTGTAATTCGCTCTTTTTTAGATTGTTGCAATTTATTGGCTTTTTTTAAGCGATTTTCTATCAGTTTTTAGAGCATAAGTGTTTTTACTTACTTTTTGCGACTTTTTTTGTTGAAGTTGTAAGTCGGTAAACGTTTAAAAATTTAAACAAAATTCCCGAATTGACGAAATTGGTTTGTTTTTTTGAGCGAGTTATGCCTCAATAAATCAATATCTTGTATATCAATTATATTGAAAAGTGAAAAAAATCTTGCATTGTGCGAACCAGGGTACCTATATTTGCCACCAAGGTAACTGAGTATATTTACTTATAGTAAAAAACACTTAGTTTTGAGCAGATGACATACACACACAATACACAAAATAATGACACAACAATCAAAAGGCTTAATGGCTACGCCATTTCTGTACGGTTCTAATTCGTCCAGCGCCAGTAAAATCAACTACAGAGAATTTATTTTTTTAACATTGCTGATGTTCAGCAAGCGCATTCAACGCATTGGGTTTAAACAGAATTAAAATTCAGTAGAGACAATTACAAACAATTTTTTTGAAAGCATTCAGCTAGAGCTGACGCAACATGCTTGTTAAAGAAGCAAATGCTTTCACAAATACATTTACACAAATACAAACGAAAATCACAAACGCACAATGAAAGTTCTACTAAGCGCCGCACTATTAATTATTGTAATGCCTTTAAATGCTTATTTCAACCCTAAAATGCGCAACAATTTTGGGGCAAATCATGCAATTCTGCGATTAAATGCAGGGTATTTCAACAACGTTTATCAACTAAGTAAACCATCAACAGAAGGAGCAAACGCAACGGCTCCGGTAAGTATGATGGACAATATGCGACTAAGCGCAGAGGCCATGGTGATGTTAAATAACCGCTATGGTTTCAGCGAATCTGTTAGTCGCTCTCGTCCTAAATTCATACATGGCAAAGGTATCTATGATGGTATTGCAAAGACCACTTTAGTAAGCGCGGGTTATGCTCACGGTTTAAAATGCCGTGCAGCTTTCCTTTTCTTCGGTCAGGTTAAAGGCTATTTCAGTTTAGGTGCAGCGGCACTGATCAATAATGACATGACCTTGCCTGCAGAACAAAGAACGACACTTGTAGGTGCCAGAATGGGCTACAATGTTTACAACAGAAGTTCTGCTTTTCAGTTCGAAACCTACGCTTTCAAAAACAAAGTTCTGGTAACCGCCATGGCTTATAAGAAGCTGGGCGAAAACATCCTGATTCAGGGTGGTGTTGAACAGAATCAACCTAAATTCGGTTTGTCAGCCCTCATCGGTTCATGCCGCCTGAGCGCTACAACTCAACTATACAAAAACAATTTACAGTCAGGTGTTAACATGACTGTCAATTTCTAAGATATCGTGTGTGTGTAAACACTAATAAATCAACAAAAAAAGTGTGAAACTAGGTCAACTAAGTTGACCAAAAATTAATCCTCTGCCGGTTCGTATACTCCGGTGGGGGATTTTTTTTTATTCAATAACAGGTATTTCGCAGAGGTAGGTCATAGTTAGTTGATGGCCTTCCATTTTTAACTCGGCGCCAGGGTAACATGTATTCACGGTCCGTATGGTTTGGTGTCGACCATTAGCGTACACCACGAAGGAATCGTTTTGGTTTAGTGTAAAGTCAAATTCAAGGTCGAGGCTCTCATTTTTCATCGGCTTTAGATAGCGGTTGTTGAGTAGAATACCATCAATGCCTGATCCACTTCGCGCAAAGATTGTGTTACTCGTATAGGTGGTTTCTGTGGGACACATTGGGACAATGGTCTCTAATGTCATAGATGGCTGACAAGCGGCAATACATAGGAGCAAGACTATACCTGTAAGATTTTTCATTACACTTTACTGGCAATAATACTGGTCTCAGGCAATTCACTTAACGCTTCTTGCAGCCAGGCTGTTTCCAGTCCGGGTTGAATAATAAGAGGCATACGGTTTTTGCTGTTGTGAATTTCAGCCATTAGGCCTTTGGCCTCTGTGGTTAAGATGGCATAGGTATTTAACTCTTCACCGGTTTCTTTGTCTACCCACTTACTCCACAGGCCACCCAGCGCAAAAGCCTCGCCATAGGGTAAGCCAATTTCATATTTTTGTTTCTTTTTGCCTTCGGGATCCAGCCATTGCCATTCGTAAAAACCATCGACAAGTACCAGGCATCTTTGGTGAATGACATTTCTGAAAGAAGGTTTTTCGGTAATGGTTTCAATGCGCGCATTGAGGGTGTTTTTTCGGATGTCTTTGTCTTTGGCCCAATGTGGTATTAATCCCCAGTTTAATAATTGGATGTGTTCAGGCTGATTATTGGTAATGACAGGTGTCTTTGGAAATTGAAAGCCGTTAAAGATAGAGGGTTGGTAGGTCTCTGGTTTGTCGAACCGGGCCCTGAAACGGTGCTCAAGTTCTACGGCTTTTTTGGTTTGTTTAGAATGAAAACACATCAGCTTTTAACGGTAATAATATCGGATAAGCGGGTGGTGTAACCCGGAGAGAGTTGTTCTTGTTTCATGCGCCAGATTCTGCCGCTGGCCTGTTTCGCTAAGCGCAGTTTCTGTTGTCCAAACCGGGCGTTCATTTTGTCCATAGCAGCCATCAGTGGAATATGCTTCGGGTTGCGGTTCTCGAATAGTTTTATTTGTTCATGTTTGTCGGGACTGAGGTCCATGACAATTACCCCAGCTTTTTTGTAATGATAGCCAGGTTTGAAAATTTTCCCCAGAGCATCAAGTGCAAAGCGACTGAGTTCTATGGCTGAGTTGGTAGGGAAGGGCAGTTTAATTAATATATTCTTGCTGTATTGAGGAAGGTCGTCTCTATGGCCGTTGGTATGCAGAAACACCATCATGGTATTGCAGCAATCGTTTTGGCGGCGAAGTTTTTCGGCGCAAGAAACGGCAAAGTTAGAGACGCGTTCTTCGAGCTGGTGTAATTCTGTGAAGTTGCCGTCAAAAGATCTTGTAGTCGCAATATTCTTTTTATCTTTTACCTCATCTATTTTCAGAGTGGGAATTCCCTGCAGGTCGTGTTTCAAACGCAGTCCCACGATGCTCATTTGTTTTCTGACATACTCGTCGCTCAACTGGGTAAACTGCAGGGCGTTACTGACACCAATTTTTTTCAATCGTTGAGCGTGTGCGCCTCCAATGCCCCAAACATCTTCGGCCTTGGTCCATTTAAGGGCTTTGATTCTTTTTTCCTCGCTGTTAATGATATGGGTACTGCCAGTTTCGATCGGGAATTTCTTTGCAATTCTATTGGCGATTTTCGCCAATGCCTTGGTGGGAGCGATACCAATACTGATGGGAATACCAGTGCATTTTAATATACGTCTTCTGAGGATTTTACCAAGGTCTGCCAGTTGTGCGTCATTGAAACCCTGAAGGTTCAAAAAGGCTTCATCTATGCTATAGATTTCCATTTCATCGCAGTATTCGCTTAGCAGTTGCATGACACGCTGACTCATGTCGCCGTATAGAGCGAAGTTGGCGGAGAAAACTTTTACCTGGTGTTTTTTAAAAAGCTCTTCGTATTCGAAAGCGGGAGCACCCATTGGAATTCCAAGTGCCTTTGCTTCGTTACTTCGCGCAATAGCGCAGCCATCGTTATTAGAGAGAACCACCACGGGTTGACCATTGAGGTCGGGGCGAAAGACTCTTTCGCATGAGACATAAAAGTTATTGCAGTCGACCAGGGCAAACATCAGGACATTTTTTTAATGACATGCGTGACGATGCCCCAGATCATGAAGTCGTTGTCTTCGGTTACTTTGATAGCTTGGTAAGAATCGTTAGCGGGTATTAGCCAGCAAGCGTTTTTTTCGAAGCGAATACGTTTAAGTGTAAATTCGCCATCGATGTAGCAAACTGCAATTTTATCATCTGCTGCTTCCAGGCTTTTATCGATCACGAGTAAATCCCCGTCGTGAATGCCTGCATCTTTCATTGAGTCGCCTTTCACTCTGCCATAGAAGGTAGATGAAGGGTGTTTAATAAGGTGACGGTTAAGGTCGATACTCAGATCTATAAAATCGAGGGCCGGCGACGGGAATCCTGCACTGATCCCTGCGCTGATATAGGGCAGTTCCAGTTCCGAATCGGTATTGGCCGAGAAGATATCGAGTTGTTCGGAGTGATGCAGGATGATGGCGTTCATGCCAGACAAAATTACAATTATTTTTTGGGAAACGGATGCAAGGATATCATCCATCTCTTTTTTGACACATAGCTCACACGGGGTAGTAGACATAGAACACAATAAGATCTTACAACCAACATATTAACGTCAGCCTCGCGCTGCGAGTTGTTTGAGTTGTTGAGGAAGTTTTGATTTTTAACATAAAGAATTTCGTTTAGAACGGGATTTGCGGGTGGAGGTATTGTCATCTCGTGATTATCCCACCCCCATATTGAACACGGCGTCTTTAGACGCCGTGTTCAATATGGGGGTGCTTATCTTTTATTCTTTTTCTACCAATATTAGGTGTCTATCGACACCTTTAGATTCAGTAATGTTTTCGATCCGTTTTGTTGCATATAACACCGAATACGTTTAGGCTTTGCAACCCGTGGGCAAAAAAATCAATAGGATTTGCACGCTTCTGTATAACCGTCGGACCCGCGGTCCACGGTAAAGGTCGGACCCCATAGTTCACGTCACAGGTCTGTCCCGCGTTCCACGAAAAAACTCACAACCAATCGTTGTCGGGCTCGTATTTTTTGAGTTTGTTTTTGAGGATTCTGTTTTCCTCTTTGAGTGAGCGGATGACATCCAGAAGGGTAGACATATCGTCGTTGTGGTCACTCATGTTTTTAGTAGATATCTGAGAGATGGTAGCAGAACGTTTGTCATTGCCCGGTTCACTCTCATTGTTCAGGGTGTTTAATACATCATCAGAATTGAATTCCAACAAAACGGAGCGACTCACATTTAAAATTTCAGCAATTTGGGTAATGCGTGAAAGGTTGATATCCGCATCACTTCTCTCGATCTTTCCATAGCCGCTAACACTCAGTCCCAGCTGATCTGCCATGTATTCCTGAGTATAGTTTCTCAGCTCTCTGATTTTTCTGATATTTTCTCTAAGTAATTTCACTTACCCTAAAAGTAACATTTTAGTACAAATTACGGCATATTAGTCTATATAGTCAAGCACCTTGCTCGAATTCTCTCAATAAATTTGTAAAAAAATATAATCGCTTATGAAAAGAATCTACCACTTAATCAAGTACAATGTCTCAATTCTGAGGTATTTAATGCTGTTTCAAATTATGATAACGGCAGGGCTACTTAAAGCTTTTAACGGAGGAAGTTACACCATTAATCCTGGTCTGCCTGCTTCTTCTGTTAACTACTTATCGGTAACAGCATTTGTTAACGATTTAAGAAACCTTACCCGCGGTGACGCAGGACCTGCTAACTATAATGTTGGTGGTGCCGGTGTTCAGGGTGCCATTACGGTGGACATTGCCACCGGTACTGGTCCGTATAACCAACAAATTAGCATTCCGGCTATTTTGGGTATGAGCGCCACCAGAACTGTTACTATCAACGGTAATGGCGCTACATTGAGCTTTACACCAACTTCTACTGCTGCTGGAGCGGTGCTCGACATGAATGGCTCCGACTTCTTTATTATCAATAATTTAACAATTGTCAATAACGCTACTTTCGGATATTGTGTTTGGTTAAGAAGTGCTGCCGACTTCAACATCTTTAGAAACTGTAGTTTCAGATGTCCTTCTATGAGTGGTACTACTACTGGTACTGCTTATGTTTGGATTTCAAACGGTACAACTTCACCATTTAACTATAGTAACGCTGGTAATAATAACCTGTTCGAGAACAATAATCTAAGAACTGCAAACAGCAACGGTCCGTATTATGGTATCGTAATGGTGGGACCAACCACTTCGAGTTTAAACAATGCGAATTCTGGTAACAGATTCTTAAATAATAATATTCAGAACTGGCGCTATTGTGGATTCTTTATTTCTTATTGCTCTAATACAGAGTTCACTGGAAATACGGTTCACAACACCGACTACACAGTAACCTCTTTTAAATATGGTATCTATCTGAACTATGCGACAGGTGTGTTTAATAGTAACCGCTTATTCAATATCGATGGTTCTGGTGTTACTGGTAATAGCATATACCCAATCTATTACTATAATTTCAATAATACGACCAGAGGTAGTACATTGATTAATAATAGCGTTCATTGCCGTACTACTGGTTTTAATTACAATTATATCTATAACTACGCGACTTTATTTGGTTCTGGTTTAAGTATCGTTAACAATACTTTTGCTCACGTATCTGGTACTACTGTAAATAATAACTCTACAACTTATGTGGTATACGGTGGCTACTGGAGTGAGTTCAGAAACAATGTAATTTCATGCGACTTCCAGGGTACTGGTACTAAATACCTTTACTATGATTTTTCTGGTGCATCGCCTGCTGCATTTACACATAACAACTTCGATTTGAGATCTTCTGGTAATGCTAATATTGGATATGTATCTGGTGGTAACCGCACGTCTATGACCGATATGTATCAGGCTGGTTTCAACACGACTAATATCAGTACTGATCCTTTGTATTTAAACGAAAATGCTGCTTCTGATTTACACCCAAGCTCATTGCCAATGTGTAACAAAGGTGTCAGAGTTACCGGTGTTAATAACGATCAAAGAAATAACGCGAGAAATACTCAGACACCAGATATCGGTGCTGTTGAGTATACCGTTGACATCAGAGTAGAAGCCTTGTATTTACCATTGCCGCAAAATGTTTGCGCCGGTTACACCAGTAAACTTCGCGGTAGAATAAGAAATAATTCGGCCTTTCCATTGACAGGTGTTCAAATTGCTTCCAGATTAAATTTAGGTGGTAAAGCGGTAGTTAGACTTAACTCAACTTTAAATCCGGGTGATACCATGCTGGTTACTTTCCCTGATGATTTCCTTTTCAGCAGAGCTGGTCTAAATACACTAAGAATGTTCTCTGATTTTCCAGATGATGTTCCCCAAAACGATTCACAAGCTATTTCCTTTAATGTAACGCCTTCGCCAGGTGGTGGTGCTCTATCTTTCGTGGCGAGCTCTCAGGGTATTTTTGATTATCTAAACAGAGGCTATAGCGTTAATCCTTATGATGAGCCATTTGTTATGGAAATGACAGCTCCAAGAAAATATGATATGACCGACTTTGGTAGCAAATGGACCAATCAGATCTGGGTTAGTTCTGAAGCTGGAACCCAATTGCCAGGCAATACTATTATTTATGATCACAATAGCAATGGTCGTATCACCTTTGTAGCACCATCTAATATGCTTGACAGCACTGTGATGATTTACATCAAAGTAAATGACTTAGTGACTGGATGCGATACCTTGTTCAAAAGAAAGTTAATTGTTGGGCCAAAAGGTTCTCCAAAATTTGTTCTGCCTTCTATCCTTTGCGATGGTTCTGAAATCTATTTCGAGAATCTTTCAACTGTATCTTCAGGACAACTTGTATTCCAGTGGGATTTCGGTGATGGTTCTGCCATCGACGATGCAAACAACCCAGTGCATCAGTTCCCTGCCTTCGGTACTTATACTGTAAAAATGCGCAGTATCACCGCTCCTTATGGCTTCATTAAAGACACTGTGTTCAATGTAAACATCAACGAAGTGCCTAATGTTAAATTCAAAGTTAGCAATGCTTGTATTGGTACTCCTGTAAGATTTATCAATTTAACCAGTATTGGAAATGGTGTCATTCAATATGAATGGAATATGGGTGATGGCAGAGGTTCATCTACTGCTTCTCAACCAACTTATCTATACTCTAATGCAGGTGGCTACCGTGTGGAACTTAAAGCAACATCTAACGGATGTGTTAGCACTTACCAAAGAAATGCTTACGCTTTACCTAGACCAGTAGCTGGTTTCACAGTCAATAAAAATGACTTCTGCGAGAATGAGCCAGTTGAATTCAAGAACGCTTCAACCTTATCATCAGGTACGCTTGGAAGTATCTGGAGTTTCTCTGAAGCAAACAGCATTTCAACCGCTAAAAATCCAATTTACGATTTCAGAACTCCAGGCAGCAAACTAGTTCAATTAAAAGCGATTTCTGAATTCGGTTGCTCTGATTCAACCACCAGAACTCTATCAATTAAAGCTGCTCCAGTTGCTGATTTCGGTTCTGATTTTACTTGTAACTTAACCCCGGGAAGATTGCTTAACAGAAGTAATATCCCAGCAGGAGAAACCCCAGTTTACACATGGAGTTTGGGCGATGGTGCAGGAAAAAACAACGATGCATCTCCATTAGTAAAATGGCCTTCATCTGGCGACAGAAATGTAAGTCTGCAAGTTAGATTAGGTAATGGCTGTACAGATAATGTTACACGTTTAATTACAGTATCAGAAGAGCCAGAAGCGTTCTTCAGAGCAGAAGATAAATGTGCTAATGATAATGTTGTGTTCGTTAACCAGTCAAAATGGAATCAAGGTGAAATAGCCTACAAATGGGAGTTTGGTGATGGTTTTAGCTCTGCTTTAGCTAATCCGACTCACGTATACACTAACACTGGAACCAGCTCTTACACGGTGAGTTTGATTGCCAATATCGTTGGTGGTTGTTCTGATACTTTCGTAAGATTAGTAACCATTAATCCGCTTCCAACCAGCTGTGATTTTGAAATCAAGAGAAACTATACCAATGGTCTGAAGAGTTTTGATTTTGTGCCACAGGCTTCTAATCAGAAAATAACTTATTCCTGGTTGTTAGGCGATGGTAACAAAGTGATCAGTGAAAACAAAGGTGTAAGTTATGTATACAATCACTTCAAGAAATATTGTGTAACCATGATTGCTACTAACGAAACTGGTTGCGAGTGCAAGCAAACAAAATGTGTGACTATTAATACTGATATCGATGAGTTAGATGCTGTTGCTTCAAAACTATCCGTATATCCTAATCCGAGTGCAGGTGTGTTTAATATCATGAACGCTTCTGACATGGCCATCGAGCAGATCCAATTGTTTGATGTTCACGGAAAATCCCTAACTGTTATGAGTGAAAATCTTGAAACAGTTGACCTGACTTCTTATGCAGACGGTATTTATATGCTGGAACTGACAGTAGGAGGTAATAAATATGTAAAACGAGTGAGTGTTATAAAGTAGATTTAATCCAAATGTTTTAACCGCAGATGTTTCAGAATTTTCTGAAACATCTGCTTACGGTAAGGAAATTTAAAAATTATGAAAAACAACAATGAGTCCCTTCACCTGATTAAAGGTGAGTTTTCCCCTTCAGAAGCAAGAGAAGTTCTTCTGTCGCTATTCGACTATAAGATACAGTATCATGAATTGCAGTTATTAAGTATGCGGGAGCGCGGAATGGAAGCCTATGCGCATTCAATTGATCGATTGAAGGAACTAAAAGCTAGTCGCGATAAAATATTAGCCTTAACTTCCACATATGGAGAATTAGGCGAACAATTAGAATTAGAAGCTGAAGTAGTGTTAAGTATAACCGTAAGACCCGCTGTCCACGGTTGATGAAAAGGACCCTTGTTTAGTGGAATTTCGGGGTCGATTCTTTGATTTATATCCCGGTATCCTGTAATTCATGGCAGGGTATCGGGATTTTTTTTGTGTTATGGTTTGCGTGAATGAGCCCTTCGAGATGCTCAGGGATTATGAATGCAAGGATATAATAGTTGTCGAAGGACGGTTTAAATCCATTACGAAGCCTCAGTATTTTGAATCTTTCCTAAAATCTCAATAAGCTTATCTTTAGTAAGAGGTTTGGTTAGATAATCGTTGACATTAGGGTTCGCTTTGGCGCGTTCCATATCATGGGCAGAAATTGAGGATGAGAACATAAAGAGCTGGATGTTTTTTCTTATTTCTGGCGCTATTTTACTGTATTCATCTAGGAACTCCCAACCATCCATTACCGGCATGCTGATATCAAGGAAAATAACATCAGGGAAATCGGATTCTTTCAGCATGTTTGCTTTGAAAAATTCCATCGCCTCATGTCCGTCACCATACTCAGAAATCTCAATACTGCTGTCTTGAGAATTGATGAGTTTTTTGGTTAGGAAAATGAGGATTTTGTCGTCGTCGATGATACAAATTTTTTTGGTGCTCATATGCCTTTATAGTTGATTGATAAATGTTATTGTGAATGTAGTCCCTTGGTCTGGTTCGCTCTCCACTTCAATGGTGCCGCCCATGGCCTCTATTTGAGTTTTCGTCATAAACAAACCAAAGCCTTTTGAATTTTGAGTTCTGTGAAAGACTTTGCCGATTTTGAACATATTGTGTCCATGCTTTTTTAGGTCGATGCCAAGTCCGTTGTCCGATATCTTAAGGATGGTCTTTTTGCCTTTTTTTAGCGTCGTTAGTATAATGCAAGGTTGTCTTTCTGGTGAGCGGTATTTGATAGAATTGCTAATCAAATTACTCAAAATACTGTTTAGGTATTTTGAAGGAAAATTGATGGTTTCAATCTGTTCGAATTGGGTAAGAATTTGAATATTGTATTTATTCATTTCGATGCTGAAACCCGATGTTATTTTGTCAAGTAGCTCATTTAGATTAATGGTGTCCGACTGTATTTCGAGATCTTGTTTAATTTGAATAGACTCTACCAATTCATTAAAACTGCCGTGCAGATTGTCAATCACAGGGCTAAGTTTAGAAATAAGTTCTTTTTGCTCTTCATAGTCTTCGCATGACTCAATAAAGGTAACCAGCATAGACATGTTGACTAAAGGCGCTCTAAGATTATGTGATACAATGTTACAGAAATCCACTAACTGAGTGTTTTGGAAAGACAATTGCTTAACCAGTTCAGCTTGTTTGGTCTCAAGATACTTGCGGTCGGTGATGTCCAGGCCGTATCCAATAAGCATAGTTAACTCATTGTTTTCATCACATACAGGAAAGAATCTGCGGAGTTTGATTTTTTTTGTGCCCTCAACGCCAACAACGGTATCTTCCCATTCAACTTCCTTGCGTGTTTCTCGGGCGATTTCAAATTTCTCGCGTCTGAATTGAGCCAGTTCTGTGCTTCGGCCAGTGTACTCAAAATATTCGAAATCATCCTTACCCAGAGCAAACTGACGTAGGGCGTCGTTTTTTATGGCACCGGGATTTAAGAAAAGGTATTTCTGATTTTTGTCAACTACCGCTATGTCAGTAGGGATATTGTTTAACACCGTTTCATAGAAATGCTTCTGTTTGTTGAGGTTCTCATTAACAGAGTGTTCAATAGTAATGTCCTTAATATAACAATTGAATTGAATTTCATTGTCGATTTTACTCGGTGAAATTCCCATAGTTATGTAAACAGACTTTCCAAAACGGTTCACCGCTTCTAATTCAAGCGTGTGTTTATTGATTTGGGCCTCGTTAATAAGATTAAGGTTATTAATCGTATTGATGTAGGCGTTTTTAAGTTTATCTGGTATGATGACATCATGTAAAAACTGACCCGCTACTTCATCTGCATCCCATCCGAAAATTCTTTCAGCGGCAGGGTTCCAGCGCAATATTTTGCAGTCATGTGTCAAAATCACAATAGCATCTATGGCATTCTCAAAGATATTGTTTGCCAGGTAAGAATTTTTAATGGCTTGCTCTTCTGCACTTTTAAGTTTATTAATCTTCAGTCTTAGTTTAAGAAGTGTATAAATCTGATTGCCTAAGATCTTTAAGTTCTTTAGCTGCAACTCTGTTAGCTTGCGCGGCACAAAATCAAGCACGCTCAAAAAACCGATGGTTATTTCTTCGTGAGAAACTATTGGAATGCCAAGGTAAAATCTAAAACCATTCTCGTGGTTTACCATCACATTGTTGCGATAAGTTGGGTGCTCCAAGCAGTTTTCAATAATCAAAGGCTGTTTTGAGTTTAAGCCAAGTACACAGAAAGAATGCTCAATGGGGATACTGTCATTTTCGACACCAATTTTTGCTTTTATCCATGCCCTGGTTTCGTCAAGAAAAGTTATTGTAGCCACATGTACTTCGCAAATTTGCGTAGCCAGGGCTACAATATCATCAAAATCCTGCTCAGGAGGCGTATCCAGAATCTGATACTCTTCCAGCGCTTTAATGCGCTCAAGTTCCTGATGTTTCGATTGATTCATGTATGACAATGGCTATTTCTTTACCGGTATGGGTTGCAAAGTTTTTGATGTCGGTGTGAAAATATTCGTGAGGGTAGCAATTCTCAAGACTATTTCAAACAGAATTGGTTTTTTGTTTTTAGTGTATTTCATCGTGTAAAAGAGAATACGATATTAAAATAATAATCCCGAATAATTGGGGAAAGCCTTTGTGGAGTTTATTCCGAATTGTTTAAGGTTTATTTACTTAAGTGTTTGTTTTATAGACTGTTAGTTATAGTTTGGTTTTTTAGATTTTTCTTCAACATGCAATTTAATTTCTTGAATAAATATAAATATATATTGAATTTTTCTAAATACTTCTTGTAACATTAACAAAATTATTTAACAAAAAAAAATACTTATTGTTTCGGGAAAAATACTGCATTAATTCTCAGGGGATTATTTAACAAAAAATATAATTGCAACTACTTTATTGACAGGTGTTTGCTTTAATATTAATATGATTTTGTGTGATTTTTTAAAATTGTGAAATGACTTACTGTAGTTTTTTGTGGTCTGATTATGGCCTAAATTTGATTTAAACAAAGGAGTAAATTGTTGTTAATCAAGCGCTCATTTAAAATTGATGAATAGCAACAGACATCCCGTTTTTGCACACAATACATGAAGAAAATACGACTGCTTTATTACACTGATCCGCTCTGTTCGAGTTGTTGGTTGTCTGAACCTTTTTTAAAACGCTTGCTGAATGAGTACAGCGATTTTATACAATTAGAGGTCAAGATGGGAGGCTTATTGCCATCATGGGAAGTTTATAAACCCGCAAATTCCGATATGCCTAAGGAGCGATATCTCTCTGGAATGTGGAACGCATTAGGGAAAAAATATGGCGTATGTATCGACGGTGATATTTGGTTAAAAAACCCAATTCAATCTTCTATTCCAGCTTGTATCGCCTATTATGCAGCACTCAACCAGGGCGAAGAGGTTGCACTCGATTTTTTACACTTATTAAGAGAAAAAGTATTTCTTCAACATAAAGATATTGGTCAGGATCATACCATTATCAGTGCTGCGATTCAGGGTAAACTGGATTTAGAAAAATTCGTCGCAGACTTCGCAAGCTGGGATGCTCAGATGGCTTTTAAAAACGACTTAGATGAAATGTCGAAACTAGACATTACTTCTTTTCCTACATTGATTTTCAGGCACGAAGAAAGTGCACAATCTGTAACATACACTAAGCATATCAGTATGAATGTTAGTGGCGAGGAAATATACAACGAGTGGGTCGAGATTCTTACTCGTTTATGTGGTGGTCCGCTTCCTAAAAAATCTTCCCGAGTATGCAGTGCGTGTGTACTGAAGCAACATCGCGGACTGACCACAAGCGAGATAGTATCTATTAATCAACTGGATTTTGAGCAAGCGCAACAGGAACTTGAAAACGAGTATAGCAGAGGCCTGGTGATTAAAGAGCAGCGACCATTATTTGATTACTGGTCGATGAATACAACCAATTACGCAATCAATAAAAACGGATTTAAAATAAAAGATGCCACAATTATTGGTGGGGGAGTAGCGGGTCATTTTCTGGCTTTAATGTTGAAACGAAATAATATTCCCTATAAGCTTTTTGAAAGAACAGATAAGTCTGCTCCGGGTGGATTGGGGTTTTTATTAGTTGAAAATGGATTAGAGGCATTGCGATTAATGGGTCTAAAAAATCAGATCCTTAAAAATTCCAACACGCTCAATTTCTTTAAGGCAATTGATACCAAGGGGAATGTTATTTATAAGCGTATTTTAGAAGAGTGCGTTGCTATAAGTCGCGATACATTTTTTAAAGTTGTAGGCGAAGAGCTTGATACCGTCCATCATGAGCATGGTAAAGCAGCCGTATCCATTATTAAAGCAGAAGATGGACAAACAAATGGTGTATTGCTTGATGATGGTTCTACGATTCAATCGGATGTTTATTTCGCTCTGGATGGCATCAATTCAGTTGTCAGGCAGCAATTATTTCCGGATAATGTTTTGGAAGAAGTTATGGAAGGCGAACTGGTCTGTATGGTGACGATAAAAGATACCGGCTTGCAGCAAGATGAATTTCTAAAGATATTTGATAAGGAGCATGGGAAATTCATGGGATTAATTCCATTGGGGAATGATCATTACATCTGGTTTATTCAATTTAACAGGGCTAAAGATAGGGGTCTGACCAGAGATCCGGAAGTATTGAAAGCATTTGCTGTTGAAACTGTTAAAGATTATCCTTACAGCATTAGAAAAATAGTAGATGAAAGTTGTTTTTCGCGTTCTATTTTATGGAATGCCAAGCGGATGTCTGTCTTGCCGTCCTTTCACGATGATAAAGTGGTGTTAGCGGGCGATGCCGCGCATCCTTTGCTGGCCTTTACCAGTCAGGGTTCTAATTCGGCCTTAGAAGATATTGCCTGTCTGATGTCTTTGCTTTCGCATCAAACCGATGAGCAATCTATTCAAGAGGTGTTTGCCTCGTATTACAAAGCGCGTAAATCATCCATTGAGTACTATATAAAAGAAGGCGACGAGCTGGTACACGACTTCTTTAATTTCGGAAAATCCAGTGAAATCAAAGTGCCAATATCATTACACTAACATGTTTAAAAACGAAGATGTCAATTTCGAAGTCTTGCGCCAAAAAGCCTTTAATTATCGCTGGGCAGAACAAGCGCATGATGTAATTCCGTTAACGGCGGCAGATCCAGATTTTCCGGTAGCTCCTGAAATAGTTAATGCTATAAGTACATACGCCAAAGATGGCTATTTTTCTTATGGTCCGCCTCACGGTGCACTTGAATTTAAGAAAGCAATTTCTGACTATTACCACAGGCATTATCAAGCATTTGTTGCATCAGAATTGGTGCTGCCAGTCAACAGCGCGGCCTATGGTTTATTTGTGGTCATGAAGCATGTTCTTTCTGATAAAGGAGGTAATGTTATAATTCCTGATCCTGTAGATTTTCTCTTTCGCAAGTCGGTCGAAAATACCGGAGGGGAAGTAAGAACCTGCCCTATTGTAGAAGGTACTGCTGATTTTGATGTTGAAAAACTCGTCAACTTAATTGACGAGAATACGCGGGCAATTATGATTTGCAATCCGAATAATCCATTAGGTTTGCAAATAACAGTCAGGCATTTAGAAGGCTTGATTCAGTTAGCGATAAGTCGCGATCTATATATTATTTCTGATGAGATTTGGGCAGACATTCATTTTGGTCATGCTACCTGTAGTTTGTTTTCAGATGAACTTTCCTTTTACAGGAAAGCAATAATTGTTTCTGGTCTGTCAAAGAATTACGGCTTGGCGGGCTTGCGAATTGGCTATATTATGATGCGGGATGAATCTATCTATCAATCAGTATTTCATTGTTCGGGTCATGCCACCACAGCTTTTGGGTTACAGGGTATAGCTCAGGCTGCAGGAATTGCCGCATTAACAGAATGTGATTATTGGCTGCAGGTATTCAGGCAGCATTTGAAAGATATGAAGCAATTGAGTACTGAAATGCTTTCACAATCAACGATTTTAAGCTTAACAAATTCCAATGCGACATATTTACTTTTTCCTAAAATTATGGATCCAGCTATAAGTTCGTCGACTTATATAGAGCATATAATGAAAGAGGCAAAAGTGGCTTTAGTACCAGGCGGTATTAGCTGGTTTGAGAAAGCATCAGAGGGTAGAGTGCGCATTTGTTTTGCGACATCGAGAGCGATTTTGCAGGAAGCCTTAACCAGAGTTCTTGCGGCTGAAAGTAACTATTTTAAATAGTTATATAGTTGAAATATAGTAATTTATTACTTTTTTTATCAAAAAAAGTGATAGTCGTAAAATTGTGTTCCGTTTGATGTGTTGTAAATGTTTTAATTTTTAAATTTAATGGCTTAGTTATTAGATAAATCTAACATATAAATTAATAAAAAATGGCATAAATAACTCGTTTATTTAAAATTGATAATAAAAAAATAGAACATAAAAATCTATATAACAAATAATTATATTAAAAAATGATGATAAATATTCATATTGAAAATAGTCCTTTAAATAATATATTTGTCGGTAGAGTTTTTGGTAACAAAAGTCTGTGTGTTGATTAAGGACTTTTATCAGGGCATTGGAACTGTTTAAACAAATAACAACATAATCAAATGAGAGTAAAACAAAGTCGGTTTAAAGATGAGCATGAAGTCATTCATTTTCTAAGTCATTTTAATGCTTCAGAGTACGACTTGCATATAGTCTTTACGGATATTATTTATCCAACAGAGCCAGTGATTAGTGAAATGTTTTCTAAAGCTTTCAAGGATTCAATGGTGATAGGCTGCACAACCGCTGGCGAAATCATTAACAAGCATTCAGAAGATAAATCATTTTCTATATCGTCTGTTAAATTTGAAAGGACAAAAGTTAAGAAGTTTACCTATTCGCTACAGAATACCTCTGATTCATTTAATGCAGGCAAGCTGCTTGGTCAGTTATTGCTGTCAGATGATTTGAAACATGTTTTTATTTTATCAGAAGGCATACATGTGAATGGAACTCGCTTAACAGAAGGTTTTAATTCTGTTTTGCCGCCGGAAGTTAATGTTTCGGGCGGACTGGCGGGCGATAATGGAAAGTTTGAAAAGACTTTAGTGATCGATCAGAACAATCAATTTAGTTCTGATTGTATTTCAGTTATTGGTTTCTATGGCGATTCTATTAAGTCGAGCACCGGATCTTATGGCGGCTGGGATAGTTTTGGAATTGATCGTGTTGTAACCAGGAGTAAGGAAAATGTTGTTTATGAAATAGACAATCAACCAGCTTTAGATTTGTATAAATCGTATCTGGGAGATATGTCTGAACAGTTGCCTGGTTCAGCTTTGTTTTTCCCATTAGAAATGCGCATCGACGAGAAAAGCGACCTATTGGTTCGTACCATTCTGGGAGTGAGTGAAGCCGATAAGAGCATGACTTTTGCAGGCAATATTCCAGAAGGCGCATCTGTGCGATTAATGAAAACCAATGTGAACAGGGTAATTGACGGAGCAGAAAAGGCTGCTGTTATTGCCAACAAAGAAAAGTTGGATGCAGAGCTTGTCTTAATGGTTAGTTGCGTTGGCAGAAAACTAGTATTAAAACAGTTGGTGCAAGACGAGATTGAAGCTGTGGTGATGGAGTTTCCAGATGCCACCAGTTTTACAGGATTTTACTCTTACGGTGAATTATTGAAATCTGGTTTCTCTGATAATTGCGAGCTTCATAATCAAACAATGACCATCACCGTATTAAGCGAGAAATGATAAAAGGAAACTTTCATAGACTGCTTAGACGACAAGTTTTAACCCATTTTGGAGAGGGATTTAAAACTTCGCCAGAGCTGGAGAGTTTTATTGATGCAGTCAATGAAGCCTATAGAGATTTCGACAAGGACCTCGACCACGCAGAAAGAATATTGAAAGAAAGTTCGTCAGAACTGTTTCTTAAAAACAAGGAGCTGAATGCCCTTAATAGTTCGATGGCACAGACCATCGCCGATCAAACAGCCGATATACAACGCATTGCCTTCAATCTTCAAAAAGCAGAACATATTGCTGGCATGGGTAATTTCAGCTGGAATCCTGCCACTGGTGAGTTAGAGCTTTCTGTTCAGTTAAAAGAAATTTGTCGCGAATACAATATTGATTACGAGCAAGGGGTGTTTCATGTTATTCAATTATTTGACAATACAGATGACATACGCGACCAGATTTTATATGCCATCAACACAAGAGAAAAACTCCACATAGAACGCATGAAAATGAAGCACCGCGAAGTGTATCTCATGATGGAAGGTCAGATTGTTGAGAATACTACTAACAGCGGCGATGTACTTTTCTTCGGCGTTATTCAGGTAGTGACAGAGCGTGTTTTGTCAGAGCGTCAGTATATTGAACAGAAAGATTTTTACGAAAGTATCCTCAATACATTGCCGCCAGATATTGTGGTGTTGGACAAAGATACCCGTTATCTTTTCGTCAATCCAGGTGCCATTCAGGATGAGTTTGTTCGAAACTATATGATAGGAAAAGATCATAACGAGTATTCCAGATTCCGTAAAGTGAGTCCTGAAGTACACGAGTTTCGCATGCGCAATTTCAAAAACATGTTGGAAACCCGACAGGAGGTAGAATGGGAAGATTCAGTCATAAAGAAAGATGGAAAGCGCGAAGTAAAACTTCGTCGTGTCGTTCCATTAATAACTGAAAACAATGAGATAAAATTTGTAATTTCATACGGTATCGATATCACCGATAGAAAAGAGATTGAAGAAAAACAACTCTTGCTTGTGGATCAGTACGCCTATCAGAATGCCAAGCTGATTGATTTTACCAATATCGTTTCACATAACTTAAGAGGGCCACTTGTTAATATTGATTTGCTTGTAAAATACATGCAGGCGACGGAAGACATTGAAGAGAAGAACGACCTCATTGATAAGCTCGGTCCCATCATAGAAAGTCTCCACGAAGTATTTGACGAACTGGTAGAGTCTATTCAGGTGCAGAATGACACCGAAATGGTTTGGGATAATAACGACTTTACAGAGGCAGTGGAACGAATCCTTAAAGGGTTTAATACAGAAATTTTAAATACGGGTGCTGTGTTTTGCGTAGAACACCAGGATGTGCCTACAATTAAATTTCCCTCTAAATACTTTAATAGTATCTTGCATAATCTGATTTCAAATGCGATTAAATACCGATCACCTAATCGACCATTACAAGTCACTATCGAAGCGCATAAAGAGGGCAACAAAGCCATTCTTCGCATACAGGACAATGGTTTGGGTATCGACCTGAATCGCCACAAAGACAATATCTTTAAAATTGGAAAAGTCTTTCACAGGAATCCATCTGCGAAGGGTTTTGGCTTATTTATGACCAAAGCGCAAATAGAAGCCATGGGTGGCAATATCTGGGTAGAAAGCGAACCAGACAAAGGAACAACCTTTAGTGTCGAGTTTGTCGATCAGGATTAATAAGGAGAGGCGCCAGTTTTCCTCTCTAAATCCTAAATGATACGCTCAATCTTGTTTACAGAAGAAGAGATGCTCCAGCTTGAACCATTGTTTTATAAAGAAGATTAATTAGTCAACTATATTTACTAAAAAAGGGATTACGAATGTAATCCCTTTTTTTTAACAAGTATGACTGCCCGTTTCCGAGCAGTCATGAGAGAATTTCAATACTTAAAAAAATATTTTAGAAACCGCTAACATTTAAGCGACCGCCAGTTACACATTTTCCGTTTAGAGAAGATGTAGCAGTAGCGCTGTTCAAAATAGCAGCTTTGATAGTAGCAGCACTGCTAGAACCATTGATAGAAGCATATAAAGCAACAGCTCCAGTTACGTGTGGCGTAGCCATTGATGTACCGTTGTATGCACCGTAGGTAGAAGCGTTTTTAGACGTTGGTAAAGTAGACCAGATACTAACACCTGGAGCACCGATATCAACTGTGCTTGCACCATACTGAGAGAAAGTAGCTAATGTTCCATTGTTAGCGATAGCAGCAACTGCGATGATATTGCTGGACGTGTAACCTGAAGGGTAACTTGTAGTCACATCATTGTCAGTACCATTGTTGCCAGCCGCTGCTACGAATAAGATTTCAGCAGCACCAGATCTGTCGATGGCATCTTTCAAACCTTGAGAGAATCCACCGCCACCCCAAGAGTTGTTGGTTGCTACAATGTTAAGATTCTTTTTGGTTTTAAGATTGGTTACATAGTCAACCGCTTTGATAGCGTTTGCAGTTGTTCCACCGTTAGTGCCTAAGAATTTGCATGTGATCATTTTGATATTCCAGTTAACACCTGCAACACCTTTAGCATTACCACCTTTGGCACCGATAGTACCAGCAACGTGTGTGCCGTGGTCGTCAGATGAACCATCATAAGTAGAATTGTTGTTACCAGCGAAGTCCCAACCTCTGATATCGTCAACGTAACCGTTGGCGTCATCGTCTTTTCTGTTGCCAGCGATTTCGTTAGCATTCACCCACATGTTGTCAGTTAAATCTTCGTGAGTATTCATAACACCTTCATCGATGATAGCGATGTATACATCATTAGAGCCAATTTTGTTAGCAGCCCATGGTGTTACAGCACCGATGCCGTATTGGTTAGATGGTGAGCCTGAGCTACCATACATACCCCAAAGGTTACCATTGGTGTACTGTGGGTCGTTAGAGGTAGCGCAGTGAGTGTAGATGTAATTTGGTTCTGCGAATTCTACTTCTGGCATGTTTTTCAGTTGAGAGATAGCTGAGAAAACTTCCATTGGCATGTTTAACAGATAAATACCTTGCATATCACCAGCATCTTTCATTGCAGCTGTGTGGATGTGCTCCAGAGCTTTTGCGTTAAAGCGACCCATAACATTGGCTCTGCTTTCTGCATTGACTTCTGGTTTGAATTTTACCAATACTTGATTGGCAACGAATTTAGCACCTGCAGCACCGTTTGCTACTGCCGGAATTGATAGGTCTTGTGAACCTGTTGCTGGGGTTTCAACCTGCTGCGTTTTGCTGCAGGAAACCAGCATTGCGCTAGCTACTGTAGCTAATGCAATTGTGCGAATTGTTTTGTTTGCGATATTCATGATCATTGCCTGCAAATTTATAATAATATTACCATTAAGTCAAAGTGTAAAAATAATTATTGTAAAGTCCTGTTATGCAATTATAAGTGATTTTAAAGTGATATATTTATTCAAAATCAATGAGTATTTATACTCAGTTTGTAGCTCGCATTTAGGGGCAAAATACCCATTTATCCGACAGGCACTAAGCGTTTTTACCTATCTCATCAAGTATATTGATGTCGATTTTTTTCATCGAGAACAATGATTGGCGCATTTTAGAGGCGATTTCTGGATTGGGGTGCGATAAGTAGTGCTTGAAATTATGGGGTACCACCTGCCACGAAACACCGTAACGATCGCTCAGCCAGCCACACATTCGCTCTTGTCCGCCTTCTGTGAGTGAATTCCAGAAATGGTCTATCTCCGTCTGGTTCTCACAGGTAATCACCATAGAAATGGCCTCGTTAAAAGTGAACTCCGGTCCGCCATTCAAAGCCAGAAAATTTTGTCTGTCCAATGTGAAACTCACTGACATGGCAGTGCCTTCAGGCATTTGATGGTGTTCGAAGCCCTCTTTGCCGTATCGTTCAATTGAGAGAATCTCTGAATTCATAAATACGCTGGTGTAAAATCTGACAGCTTCTTCGGCCTGACGATCGAACCACAAACAATTGCTGATACGTTGAGTTATTGGCATTGATTTAATTAGATTTCAATTATACAAACAAATTTGTTTAAATATTGCTAAAAAATAGTTAAACACTGAATTTAGTGTTCTGTTCCGCTGTTTTGTTGAATAAAAGTTAAACGCAATTAATAGTTTTTCAGGCCTTTACTGCTATAGATAAAACTAATAATTATCAGGGC
Organism: Bacteroidota bacterium; assembly: GCA_027490055.1. Classification (GTDB taxonomy): domain Bacteria; phylum Bacteroidota; class Bacteroidia; order NS11-12g; family UBA955; genus JABMMZ01. Next base: position 27,918 of record JAIXYV010000055.1, read on the forward strand.
GTTTTTCTATATCTTATTCATTGTTTTACAAATTGTTAAAGGTTAAAAATATGCAATTATGTGTTGAAAAAAATTAAATGACTATCAGTCATATACATAGAATTAATATTGCGTTAAGGTCTATTTAATGAGGACTAATTTTAATATAATTGTGACTTAATATAAAATATAATGAAAAAAATATCTACTCAATTCAACTCTCTGAGAAAACTGGCAGCTTTTTGCTTCGTGGCATGCAGCTCTTCAGTTTTTGCTCAGAACGCGCCAATCGATTTCGAATCAACTGGCAAAGGTGCTAACTGGACCTGGACTTCTTTTGAAAACGTTGGTAATGCAGCGCTTGAAATCGTTGCTAACCCTGCTACCACAGGTGCTAACACCTCTGCAACATGTGCTAAATTCACTACCCTTACCGGTGGTCAGCCTTGGGCTGGTTGCCACAGTGCACACGGTGCAGACATCGGCACTTTCACTCTTTCTGCTTCTAACGCTATCGTTAAAATCATGGTTTACAAATCTGTAATCAGCGATGTGGGTATCAAATTCGCAACTTCTGCTAACGCTTCTACAGGCGAAATCAAAGTGGCTAATACAAAAACCAACGAGTGGGAAGAATTAACTTTCGACTTCTCTAGCAAAATTACTGAAACCAACGATCAAATTATCATCTTCCCTGACTTCCAGGCTAGATCTACTGATAATGTTTGTTACTTCGATAACATCACTTTCTCTGCTACTACCAGTGCTCCAAAAGAGCCAACAGTTGCTGCTCCAACCCCAACTGCCTTAGCTGCTAACGTTATCTCTTTATTCAGTAACGCTTACACCAACAGAACAGTTGATACCTGGAGAACTGGTTGGTCTCAAGCGACTTTAACTGATATGCAGGTTGCCGGTAACGATGTTAAAAAATACTCTTCATTAGATTTCGCAGGTGTTGAAACTGTTGGTGCAAATGTTATCGACGCAACTTCAATGGAACATTTCAATATCGATGTATGGACGCCAAATGCGACTACTTTCAAATTGAAATTAGTAGACTTCGGTCCTGATGGTGCTTTCCAAGGTGGTGACGATAAAGAACACGAATTGTCTTTCACGCCAACTAAAGAGGCTTGGAATACTTACAAAATCGCTTTATCTGACTTCACTGGTTTAACTACCAGAGCTCACATGGCTCAATATATCTTTGTTGGTAACCCTACTGGTACCAGCATCGTTTATATCGACAACGTATACTTCAGCAAAAATGCTTCTACCTCTGTAAACAGCATCGAAACTGCTAAAGTATCTGTATACCCTAACCCAGCTAACTCAGTATTCACTGTTTCTTCAGCTAATGCTATCGACAACATCACTGTTGTTAATGCTTTAGGTCAGTCAGTTTATACGGCTGCTCCTGGTACTAACGGTGTATCTGTTGATGCTTCTGCTTTCGCAAAAGGTATCTACACTGTATTAGTGTCTTCAAACGGTCAGACTACTGCTTCTAAAGTAGCTGTAAACTAATTTAACTAAAGTAAGTGATCAGGGTTTTCTGTCACTTACTTTTGTTTGAATCATAAATGACATGTGGCCTCGCTCTGAGGTCACATGTTCTTTTTTCAGAAAACCCAAACAGCCATGAAAAAAACACTACTTCTATATTGCCTAGCTCTCTCGTTTGGCTTATCCGCTCAAACGAAAGTTGTACTCACTGATTCAGGTTATACCTTCATCAGAAACGGTCAGCCTTACTATGCCAAAGGTCTCGGTGGCGAGGTTAATTTTGATAAGATGGTAGAAATCGGCGCCAACTCTCTGCGTACCTGGGGTGTCGAAAATGCACAAGCTATTTTAGACGAAGCCCATAAACGCGGTTTAACCGTTATGCTCGGTATGTGGCTGCAACACGAAAGACATGGCTTCGACTACGACAATAAAGAAAAAGTAAAAGCGCAACTCGAGTACTTCAAAACAGTAGTCGATCGCTACAAAAATCATCCTGCAATTCTGCTTTGGGGCATAGGCAACGAGCTCGATCTTAACTACTCCAATACCAATGTCTGGTATGCCGTGCAAGACATCGCTAAATACATTCATGAAACCGACCCAATGCATCCAACTTCCACCGTAACGGCTGGATTGGATTCAATGGAGGTTCAGTTAATCAGTGCCCGCTGTCCGGACATCGATGTATACTGCGTCAATACCTATGGTGATATCGGCAATGTGCCATCTAAAATTGGCAAGTTCGGTTGGAATGGTCCGTATATGATTACAGAGTGGGGACCAAACGGTCACTGGGAATCACCGCAAACCAACTGGGGTGTTTCAATTGAACAAAGCAGTACCGAAAAATCTCAATCTTACGCCGAAAGATTTGCAAAATACATTCAACCAAATTCTGGTCAATGTATCGGCTCATATGCCTTTTTATGGGGCGCTAAACAAGAGTATACCGAAACCTGGTATGGCTTGTTCTCTAAAGATAATCTGCCAACAGAACCAATTGATGCCCTTCAAATGGCCTTCACCGGAAAAGCACCTCTTAATCCTGCGCCCTCTATTCGCCAATGTCTGATCGATGGTAAAAACGCTTTTCAAAGTGTTACCATCAAAGCCGGCGATTTTTATAAAGCCAATGTGCAGGTCGAATTGCCAGATTCATTGAAAAATGCTAACGCAACTTATATATGGCGCATCATGGAAGAAAGTACCGATAAAAAATCTGGTGGTGATGTCGAAGAGGCTGCCACAGAAATAGGAGGCCTTATCAAGGGCAAGTCCAATAAGCCTCTAATTTCTTTCCGCGCGCCTGACCGCGAAGGCAACTACCGTTTGTTCGTTACCGTCTTACACAATAATAAGGTGGCCTATGCAAATGTACCTTTTAAAGTAACACCGCGTTTGCCTGGTGATAAACCTTCCAGAATGATACAACTTAAAACAGTCGATATGTCTTCTTTTGACAACTAACAGTATGACAATAAAAAAATATTTATCCGCTATCGTACTGTTGTCTGTTGCTGCTGCAATAAATGCTCAGGAGACTGATACGATGCCTACCAGACGAATTCCGGTTGACCCCTTTGTGGTGCAACCTATGCCCTTGCCTGAAAGTAAATCCGCTGAAGTGACTGTAGATCCTTACACCAGTCGTCAGCAAATAAATCCTTCTTTTAATAAACCTGTCGATTTTCTTGACAATCTGGATATCAGTGGCTACTACCGTTTTATTGCTAATTACAGAGAAATGAAAACGGTTTACTCGCATCTCGAAGCCAATAAAAACAATCTTTTTGTTGGCGATGATAGTCAGATTCCTCAACTGATGCTGAATCTGAAAGGGTATGCTGGAAGTAATACATTTTTTGGCACCGACTTCTTTATGTGGACGCCACTGACTGGTGCTGGTCAGGTTGAAAACGTTAAAGGACTTAACCTGGGTATCAGTTTATACGGGAGCTTCACCACTGCACTCGGTAATTTCACGGTTAGAACTGGTGGTATTAACTGGTATGCTATGTCGCCTTTTACTTTTCAAACCAATAAAGGCTACAACCGCTATAGTTTATTCGAACGAAATCCATGGGATCCTCAAACCGCTAAAGTAGAGTCGCGTTATTCTGAGTTTTATACTTCTGGAGCAATCAATCAAGACCAGCGTTGGGGTAATCAGGCCTTTCATGGTTTAATTATAGAAGGGGCTCAGTTGCCTAACAATTTCTCATTCAGCGCGCTGGTTGGTAAAACACAATTCGATGGTGGTATGGCGGCATTGCCAAATACTTCTGCCGGCGGTCGACTGCAAAAATCTTATAAAGGTGAAAATGGCTGGATTGCGATCAATACCTTTAACAATGAAAGTTTGGTCGATTCTCTAAAATCTGTCAAAGCTGGATTTAATATGGTAACTGCCGAATGGAAACATCAGTTTAAACATTTTAAAATTTATTCAGAATTAGGAACAGGTAAGAAATTTGCTAGTGGTTACAATGGCGACTGGGGTGAAGCTTTATCAGTAAAAGTAACTGGAGATATTCTTAAAAAATTCTCAACCGAATTCCATCTTTACCGTGTGAGTCCGAACGTGTTTAATAACAGTTCTATCTTTATTAACTCTTCTATTCAGCAAACGGTACAGTCTAATAACAGTCAGACTCAACCAGTTTTGATTCCTGTTTCAAGTGCGGTATTGCCGATAGGTCAGTTGTCCAATAACCGTCAGGGTATAGAGATTAATTCGCAGATCAATTTTGGTCGCCTAAAGAACTCTGTCGGGTATGCCATCTCTGGAGAAATGGAAGCCTTGTCTCCATCGATTACTTACACCCATGCTTTCAATAATCTGGCTTTGTCAAGATTCTGGCGCTGGGATTTTCCAAGTGGTGTTGGTCCGTACGCCAATCTCAATAAAATCTATCGCTCGGTGTTCGAGACAGTGCGCATGAGTGAGTTGGATGCCAGCGGTAAACCCTTGTACAAAAAGTATTTCAATACGATTGAGCTGAATTCAAAATACAAAACCAAGCTTGGAACCAAAGAGATGTACCTGTTTTATCTGGGTTCGTTTAACTCGGTTCAAAACTTCGCATCACCAGGTGTTGTATTCGGAGAGAAAGCTTTGTTGAGAGCCTACTACCATCAGGCTGAATCGTATCTGAAACTCAATCCAAATTTAGTGCTTACCACATATGCCAGTGTCGAGCGCATCTTGGGTAATTACAATACACAAACAGATACAGAGACACGCCGACCAAAGAATCAGACGGGCTATAGTATCGCTACTGGCATCGATCTGCAAATGGGCAAAGGCGTTGGTTTATATATTCGCGAAAGATGGATGAAATATTTTGATTCCAGTTTCGTCAACGACCGTTACCAGGGTTTCGAAACCACCGTAGAACTTAAAGCATTTTTTTAAACACTTAATCTAAAATCACTTGATACAAACTATATATACCAATAGAATGAAGACATTTATAAGAACAATGACAGTAGCAGCTTTGCTAATTTCAACTGTTCAGCTTCAGGCTCAGAAAACCAAGAAGGTGCAATTTGTCGGAGGGGCCCGTTCTTTAATGAACGCTAACGGACTTACCGTTCAGGATACCACTGCTGATACGACTACTGTTAAAAGAAAAAATGGTGGATACGCACTGCTAGATCTTGGCGTTAATATCCGTCCGAATAAAAATACCGAGATCATGGGGATGTTCAGGATCCGCAACGAGTATGGCGGTTTCTGGGGTGCCGGCGTTAGCTTCGATGTTCGTCAGTTATGGATCAAAGGTATTATCGCCAATGCGGTCCGTTATCAGTTAGGCGACATCAATATCAAACAATCTAAGTTTACTTTATACAACCACCACGCCGATCAGATTGATTCGTTGCCATTGATTTTTCAGCAGCAAAATGCCATCATTGGATACGATAAGTTTTACATGAACAACAATACCTGGCGCATGCAGGGTGCTCATGCTGATTTCGGATTAAGCTTTGCAAAAATTATCAAAGAAATTAATATCAGTGGTTTCATGACGCGTTTAAATCCTACTGATTTTGGTAGTATTAACGACCGTTTAATGAATGGCTTGAGTCTTCAAATTATTCAAAGTAAAAGTTTCTCTGCTCAGTTCAACCGCAGTCGCATTTTCGATTTGAAAGGCACTGTAACAACACCAAATATTTTCTCTAACGCCGTCAATACCGTAGAACTTTCTTACCATAAAATGTTCAGAAGTAAAATCTATAAACTGAGTGCCGAATTGGGTAACAGTCGCTATACACATTCTGAACTACCAGGCTACCCAATTATAAAAGACTATTTCATCAACGCTAATGCGCAGTTCAATATGCCTTTCAAACATTTTACTGCTATGCTGGATTATATGAATGTGGGGCCTGATTTCAGAAGTTTGGGTGCTCAGTCTAAAGACATCAATTACAATCTGCCAACCGCTATGTACAGTCGCATTGGCAATGCTCAGCAGCTCCGCACGGTCGGACTGATGGATGTTATTGCTAACGACAATCTATACAACAGAACCATCTCTACTAATCTGATCAGCGAGAGCCAGATCTATAACAATATTTTACCATACGGCTTAGCTACATTTAACCGTCAGGGAGTTTTAGCGAAGGTGATGTATAACAACAAAAAAATAGTACAGTTAACAGCCGAAGTGGATGCTTTAAGTGAGATTAGAGGTCAGGGTAGCGATGCCTTAAAACAGTTCACACAGATTAAAGCATATGCTGGTTTACCTGTTCATCAGTGGTTGTCGTTAAAAAGAAGATTGCTGGTGCAACTAGCCTGGCAGTCGCAAGCCACCACCAGAACAGCCACCGCCAGTGTAGAGAATGTCGATTTAAAATCTAATCGTTTAAGCGCAGGCATACGCTGGGAATTCTCACCGAATTTCGAGTTGATGGGTGGCTTTGTGTCTCAGACTACTCAAGGTAATGACTTTATGCCAGACAGAAATACCTTCACAGAAGTGGTGTATTTCAATCAGAGCAATTACGATATTCAACAACAGGTAAGCGCTATCGGCGTGCGTTATAACTTCAGTTCAAGAACTTATATCAGTGCCTTATGGCAATCATCCTTATTTAAAAACGCCTCTAACAAGGTAGTCGATTATACCATGAACCAGGCAGGAATTATTTATAGTATAGCATTTTAACATATGAAAAAGATATTGATCATTGCAGCAGTATTACTGGTAACAGTAGTGGCTTGCAGAAAAGACAAAAACAGCGAGGGTCCTTCAATAGCTGAAATATACGGTCCCTTTAAGGTTATGACAGCTTTCGCTGCCAGCACCGATACGGTGGATTTTGAAGCGGGTCAGAAAGTAATATTCTCAGCTACTTTTAACAAGGTGGTGAACTGGGAAATTACAGTGACAGGTTCGACCTCTAAAGCGAAAAAGATTATCACGGGTCAGAGTAGACAAATTAATTCTACAAACGCTTTGTGGAATGGTTCTACCACACTTTTCCCAATGTTTAAACAAGAGAATTGCGTCGCTAAATTAAAAATCGAAAACGAAACAGATTCATTCGTCCTGCCAATCAGAATTGCTAAAGTGAAGATTGATCAGGGTTTTGTGATTGCTGATTTTGAAACGGGATTAAAAACTTCGTGGACACGTTTTATTCAGAGCGGCGCTAACATGGACTTTAAAGTAAAGACCGATGCGCTGGCCCCTCAGGCAGGAGCATACCTGAATATGGCGGGTACGGTAGACTGGGACTATTTAATAGGCTTGGTGGATTTCCCTGCTTCGGCATATGGTACGGCTAAAACTTTCCCACTATCATCTAATCCGGATAATGTGTACATGAATTGTTTGATATATGGCGATGCCAGTGTTGCTAACACATCTCTGGTGTTATTTCAGTTGAAAGAAGATGAGAATGCGGATGGTGTTATAAATGCTAATAGCGATGATGAGTACGATTATGAAATTAAAGTAGATTGGTCGGGCTGGAAACTTATCTCTATCAAGTATTCTGATATTGTAACCCTGGTGAACGGTCAGCCCGCTACACCAAAAGGCAACAGACAACACAATCCGGATAAGCTGGGTAAAATATCGATGCTGCATCTGGCCAATCCGAACAACGGATTTGCTTCTACTAAAATTGACTACATCGTGTTTACCAATGACAAACCACTTCAGCCTTAAGCATGTTTAGAATAAGTCTGATATTGATATTGGTGCTGACGGCCTGCACATCTGTCCTACAAGTGCAGGAAAAGGCCTTATACGATGATCCTATCACTGCGGCAGATACAGTACTTGGTGGTTTTAAAGCCAGCGCCATTTTCAAGGACGATTATGATAAAAGTGTCTGGGTATCGCCTGAAGTGCAATGCGTTCAAATGGCCAGTGAAAAAGTGGTTTTTAAAGAAGGCAATGCTTCACTTAAAGTGAACTGGGATAAAATTAAAGGCAATTGTAAATGGATAGGGATAGGTTTTGGATGGAACAACTGGATGGCGAAAGATATGTCGGATATTGCCGAAGCGTCTGCCGTATCTTTTAGTGTTAAATCAGTGAAAGGCGATTTTAAAAACCTGCCAGTGGCTTTCGCTTTCGAAGACTATTCAGGCGTGCAATGCTACTACGGTTTCAGACAAGAGATGGCGCCAAATGGGTTTAACGATTCTACATGGACCAGCGTAGTGATTCCGCTGGAAAAATTCAATTTCAAATCCAAAGACTTCGATCTGGAAAAAGTCAAACAGTTCATCATTCAGCTGGAAGGCGATGGTGCTGTGTATATTGATGATATTAAAATTATAAGCTTCCCAAGAAAAAATGATTAAGCGTTCTGTTTTTATACTCGCTTTTTTTAGCCTCTCTTTGTTGAAGGCACAAAACGGTCCGGACATCGATTCTCTGATCCGTGTAATGACGATAGAGGAGAAGGCGGGTCAGATGACTCAAATCGACCTGGGTGTAATTGCCAAGGGTGATATCTGTGCGTTAAAACAACCACAAAGCATAGACGATAAGAAACTCATAAGCGGTATTAAAACCTACCATATCGGTTCGGTTTTAAATGTTGGTTGTGGTAGCGGTACCATTGCCCTCGACAGATGGCACGATATTTTAAGACAGTTACATCAATACAACAGCGACTACAGTCGCTTAAAAATACCTGTTATTTATGGTATTGATGCTATACATGGTGTAAACTATACCAAAGGCGCAACATTGTTCCCTCAGCAGATCGGACAGGCTGCAACCTGGAATCCAAAATTAGTCAAGCAAGTTTACCAAGTTACAGCTTATGAAACGCGCGCCAGCGGACTACCATGGAACTTTTCTCCGGTGCTGGATCTGGGCAGACAGCCTTTGTGGTCGCGCTTCTTCGAGACTTTCGGCGAAGATGTTTATTTGGCGAAATCGATGTCACAGACGGCGGTTCAAGGTTTGCAAGGCGACGGTTTAAACAGTCCGTTTAGTGTTGCGGCGTGTATGAAGCATTTCTTAGGATACAGTATGTCGCTCAGCGGCAAAGATCGCACGCCTGTGTGGATGTCCGATAGAGAATTGAGAGCCTATTTCCTGCCAACATTTCAGACAGCTATTCAGCAAGGTGCTGCCACAGTTATGATCAACTCTGGCGAGATCAACGGCACACCAGTTCATGTCAATCACGATATATTAACGAAATTGCTGAGAGACGAATTGCATTTCAAAGGCGTTGCGGTAACCGATTGGGAAGATGTCTATAAACTGGTGAATGTGCACCATGTGGCGGCCACTAAAAAAGAAGCTGTTAGATTGTGCATACTGGCAGGTATCGATATGAGTATGACGCCTAATGATTTTGAGTTTACGACGCTTTTGGTTGAACTTATTAAAGAGGGTAGTATTCCTATGTCGAGAATAGACTCTTCTGTGAGAAGAATTTTACAACTGAAGAAAGATCTTGGATTGTTTAAGCCCTTCTCAATTTCTAAAAGTCAGTACCCCGATTTTGGTTCTAAGAAACATGCTGAAGTCTCTTATCAGACAGCCACAGAAAGCATCACTTTATTGAAAAATACCAAGTCGGTTTTGCCAATCACTAAGCGCTCTGAAACCATCTTAGTTTGCGGTCCTGCCGCCAACAGCATGAACCTGTTAAACGGGGCATGGACACATACCTGGCAGGGAACAGATTCAACCTATCAGACCCCTGACAAATTAACGATAGTAGAAGCCTTCAAAAAACACACAAAGAATAAAATATTGTATGCGCAGGGCAGTGGTTTGGATAAATTATATGATGTCGATAATTGTCTCAGAAAAGCTCAGGAAGCAGATAAGATTGTGATATGTTTAGGCGAAATGCCAAGCACCGAAATTCCGGGGAATATAAAAGATTTGGATTTGCCTCAGGCGCAGATAGAGCTGGTCAAAAAATTGAAAGCAGTAGGTAAGCCAATAATTTTGGTGTGCACGTTTAACCGTCCGCGTATTATACATGAAATTGTGCCAATGGCAGATGCAGTAGTATATGCTTATCTGCCGGGCGACGAGGGAGGAAGAGCTATCGCGGATATTATCACAGGCGAAGTTAATCCAAGTGGTAAACTGCCATTTACCTATCCAGCAGCCAGCAACGATATCGTGCATTACGACCGCAAACATTCTGAAGATTTAGATACCGATTTTTCTACCAATGCTTATAAGCCTGAATTTGATTTTGGATTTGGTTTAAGCTATACCACTTTCGAGTACAGCAATCTTCGTGTAAGCAAAGATACGTTTAGCGCCAGTGATGTGTTGATGGTTTCTGTAGATGTTGAGAATACTGGTAAGAAAGAGGGGATGGAAGTGGTGCAATTGTATTATCAGGATTTGTATGCGTCGATTACGCCATCCGTAAGGCAACTATGTGCTTATGATAAAATCTATCTGAAAAAAGGAGAGAAGAAAACGGTAAGTTTTGCAATTAAAGCTGAGGATTTATCTTTCATCAATAAACAATTAGTTCGCGTTACAGAGCGCGGCGATTTCGAACTGTATATTCAACAACTCAAACACCATGTCTACTATCAATAAACTCATTGTATTAATCACTTTACTGACGGCTTGTAAACAGTCGCCACCCCCTGATATCAAAGTACCAGACGAAAAAGGTGATTTGTTCTTTTCGGGATATTACTGGAATTATAAAGACAGACCAACGCCTGTGGGTCCGGGACCGAACCGCTTTTTGGGTAATGATAAAGGTGCATGGGTTGATAGTTTAGGACGATTGCATTTAAAGATTCAGAAGATTAATAATTTGTGGTATTGTAGCGAAATCATCAGTGTAAAAGAGTTTGGGTATGGTACTTATATTTTTACCTGCGAATCAGACATCAGTGCCTTTGATGAAAAGACTGTATTTGGATTGTTTACCTGGGACGATTATTCGTTTCAGAAGCAAGCGAACAGCGAAGTGGATATAGAATTTTCGAAGTGGGGTATACCCAACGATTCTCTAACGATTACTTACAGTGTACAGCCTGTGATTTTTAGCAATCCTGTTCCGTATAGCGAGCGCACTCATAAGCCCCTTATCGCGAGCAAGTATGTCAAAAAGCCTGCTACCTATATGTTCAAATGGACACCAGATTTAGTGACCTGGGAAGGGTATGAAGGGGAGGTATATCCTGGAACGAATAAGACATCGGGCTGGCAGTTTGATAAGAACAATATCACACGTCAGAAAATCGAGGGTCCTAATACCTCTGATCCTATAGTAATTCCAGCACCTAGTGATTCTACCAATGTCAGATTTAATTTCTGGTTATTGAACGGGCAAGCGCCCGCTAATGGCAAAGACCACGAAATAGTGGTTAAGAATTTCAGGTTTATACCGCTTTAAAAGCCGATTAGCTTCGTTTTTTGAAGCTTTAATTGGTTAATTATCACTGATGTTCGTCATTATATTTAGGGCATCTTTTATTTAAATTGGTGATGCTTAATCTATTGCATTTAATATTTTGCTAAAAGTTGAAATAATTACATTAACTTAAAGCGTATATTGTTACTAGTATTGACAAATTTTATAAATTTGAGCAGACTATCAACTTAAACATTGAACACAGATTTTACGCAAATTTCAAATCACCCTAAGCCAGTTGAGGGTGTTTTTTTTCAATTAATGACTTTTCCCGGCGGTCGTAAACGGTTTTTGCGAGTAAGCAGGGGAGCGGAGCATTTGCTCGGTCATACCGAAGCCGAGTTTATGGGTGATCCCGACAAGTTTTACAATCGCATTTACGAAGAGGATTTAGATTTTTTTAAAGCAAAGGAATTAGAGTCTCAGACCACGATGGAGATTTTTAATTTCAATTTCCGTTATGTCTTGCCTGACAAAAAAATAATTTGGTTGAATATTAAATCCATTCCATTTAAGACAGATGGCGGCGATTATATATGGACTGGTTTGTTCTCGGACATTAACGATTTAAAGCAACAGGAAAGTCATCTAATTAAAATCAACCACGAGTTAGTGGTTTTGAATGCCATCAACGATGTCATTTTAAGCTGTAATGAGTCGGGTAAATTATTGTCTGCGGTATGTGAAACATTGATAGCTAATGGAGGGTATAAGCTGGCATGGATGGCTAGTATGTCTTCTATTAATGTTCAGGAGTCTAAAATAGAGCCGATAGTATCGGCTGGAGAGATTGACTATATCAAAGAGGTGTCTGTTTTATTAAGTGATTCGATTCAGGTCAATGGTCCAACTCTATCTGCCTTGTTGAATCAGCAAACTATAGTTACTAATAATATTCAGCATTCAGAAACCTTTAAGCCATGGCGCGCTGCTGCAATAAAGCACGGTATACATTCGTGTATTACAATCCCATTTATAGTTAATTCAGAGCCTTATGTGTTGAATGTCTACGCCGCTCAAGTAGATGCATTTAATGATCACGAAAAAGATATTCTTGAAAGGGTGTGTAGTAATTTAACTCAGGCCTTGGTCAGGATGCAAGAGGAAGCAAAGAAGAAGGAGTACTATGCATTGCTTCAGGAGCGTGTTAAAGAGTTATCAGTGCTTGCAGAAGTGAGTAATATATTGAGGACAGAGAAGTCTGTTGAATCATCCTTGAGTCAAATAGCTGTCTCTATAGCTAATGGCATGTTTGTCTCAGAGGACACTTCGGTCGAATTAAATTATAATGGCAATACTTTTTTTAGCGAAGAGCCATTTCAAATGGATAAATTGTACGATAAAGATATCGAAATACATCACAATGGTCGTCTTAGTCTTGTAGTGTATTCGCAGTCCCCGGAGTTCAAAAAGTCGGGTTTAGTATATGAAAAAGTACTGGTGTTAAATAGTATCTTAAAGAAGATTCAATTATTCATCGACAATCAGTTGACTTTGTTCCATTTAAATTATTCTCAATCCAACCTGCGTTCTGTATTTGAAAATACGGATGTCGGATATTTACTTTTAAATTTAAATGGAGAGATTATCACGTTTAACCGTCAGGTGTCTCGCGAGCTGTTTAAACTGTTTAAAATAAAAATTACTGAAGGAATGAATTTAGCAGAGGATGTTTTGAAATTCAGAGCAGCTAATTTTATTTCCCATTTTCTTTCTGCTAAAATTAATCTGAGGAGGTCTGAATATGAATCTTACTATGAGTATAAGGGTAGGTCGAAATACTTTGTGGTTTCAGTTTTTCCGGTGCTCAGCGATACTAAAGAATGTTTGAGTGTTTGTCTCACTCTGAAAGATGTGACAAAATCAAAATTAGCGGAAATAGAAAGTAAGCAAATTACCAGTGATTTGATTGTTCGCAACCGCGATCTGGAACAGTTTTCATTCATGATTTCTCATAACCTGAGAGCGCCGGTTGTTAACCTGTCTGGACTGACACAGCAGTTAAAAGAGCAGCTCCCAGAAGAGGAAAAAGAGTATGTGATTAATAGTATTCTGACTTCAACATCCAGGATAGAAGGGGTTATTGATGATATCAATAAGATCCTAATGGTCAATAAAGGTGTAGAGGATAAAAAAACAAGGATAAATGTGGTGCATTTGCTCGACGAATTGCAATCGTATTTTATGGAAGTCAATAAAGGTCAATCGCCGATATTTCAAGTTGATCTAAATGAAGTCGATCATCTGGACAGTAACAAGGCATACATCGAAAGTGTTTTTTACAATTTGATCAGCAACGCAGTCAAATTTGCTAAACCACAGTCGCCGGCCACGATTAAGATATGGACTGTCCGCAAAAGGGACAAGGTGATGATCCATTTCAAAGACGACGGCATCGGTATCGATTTAGAGAAGCACCAGCACAACGTCTTCAAGCTCTACAACCGTTTCCACAATCACGTCGAGGGTAAGGGCATGGGCTTGTACATGACAAAAACGCAGATCCGATTGTTGGGCGGCGATATCGAGGTGCATAGCAGTCCGAATAAGGGCACGGAGTTTATTATCACGCTGCCGGTTGATTGATTTTTAAAATATGTGGTTCCCGGCACTGCTGGCGCCGGGCTTGCCCCGTATTGTGCGACGCAGGAGCTCTAATTCTGGGGTTACCCGAAATCCATTCTGCACATAGTATGATTCTTCAGCACCGCTGGTGCGTGATGATTATTCTTTGGCGTCAGCCTCCCTATATCCTATATCCTAAATCCTATATCCTATTTCCTAATTCCTCCAAATTATCGTACTTTTGCAGTAAGAAACAAACCGAGGGGCTGACCGGAATTGACGGGTAGAGCGACTGAGGTGTAAGCAAGTAGAGCTTTGTTTGCTGGCTCTTTAATATCAACACTCAAAATCTAAGAGGCGAAAATAACTTCGCAATGGCTGCCTAATCTAGGATTAGACAAATTCCATACACCTACGGTGCCCCTGTCTGAGCCGGTGCCGATTCGGGTGTTCGACATGCTCAGATATGTTTAAGGGACTGTTGCGACCTAAAGCATTACAAAGCGACATAAGGTTAAGGACTGGGCTTTGGTGATCCATTTTTAACCCGACAATAATCACCAATAAACTTGTAGAAAGCGCCATCATTACCTACTCCGGACCAGGGTTCGATTCCCTGCAGCTCCACCCTGTAGCAGAGAAAAACCTGAAGACAATATTCAGGTTTTTTTTATGTTTTTAGGAAAGGTTTTTCACGCTACAGGGTGAGCCCTGTACCGTGACGAAACGAAGTGTAGTCTCTGGTACAGGGACACAATATTATTTAATAGCAGAGAAAAACCTGAAGACAATATTCAGGTTTTTTTTTATGTTTTTAGGAAAGGTTTTTCACGCTACAGGGTGAGCCCTGTAGTGCTTTGCCCTGCAGCGTAATCAAAATGAAATGGAGATTTCTGCTGCAGGGTGACGAAACGAAGTGTAGTCTCTGGTACAGGGACACGATATTTTAAATTGCAGAGAAAAACCTGAAGACAAAATTCAGGTTTTTTTTATGTTTTTAGGAAAGGTTTTTCACCCTATTGTAAAATAAATACACCATAGGGCAGGTGCTATTGTAGTTTAATTTCTATTTGTTAATTTTAATCTATGAAACTACCATATTGTGTTTATATTTTATTTAGTGAATATGATCATCAGTTATACATTGGTTATACTTCAGATATTGAAAGAAGGTATGCTGAGCATACATCTGGTAATAGTCGTAGTACAAAATATAGAGGACCCTGGAAGCTGATTTTTATAGAATATTACTTATTTAAAGAGGATGCGAAAAAAAGAGAAAATTACTTCAAGAGTACAATTGGCAAGAGAGCACTTAAAATACTTTTAGCAGATACATTTGAGAAATTAAAATATAAAAATATTTAAACATTTTTCTGGTAAGGCGCCCCCGAAGCAATTGGGAACAATGGCAGTTATTCCCTGCAAATCTCCCAATTTTTCTTACCTTTGTCCCTAATATGACAATCGCTTTCGGTATTCTGCGCGAGGAAAAACAACCTGCTGATAAACGTGTCGCTTTTACGCCGGCTCAATGTGCCGAAATTAAAGCGGCTTATCCCAATATTGCTATTTTTATTCAGCCTTCTGATGACAGATGTTTTAGTAATGATCTTTATGAAAAAGTAGGTGTTGTTGTGCAGGAAGATTTATCACATTGCGATTACCTGTTTGGAATCAAAGAGGTGCCTTATGATAAATTGATAGCGAATAAAAATTACCTGTTCTTTTCGCATACCATCAAAAAGCAAGCGCATAATCAAAAGTTGATGAAAGCGCTTATTCAGCAGCAGGTGCGTTTAATCGACTACGAAACACTGCGCTGGAAGTCGGGCGACCGAATATTAGGTTTTGGTCGTTTTGCCGGGGTGGTAGGTGCCTACAATGGGTTGCTGACCTGGGGTAAAAAATTCAAAACCTTCGATTTAAAACCGGCACATTTATGTCTCGATTATGCTGAGCTTAAACAGGAACTTAAAAAGATGCAGTTGCCGAATATCAAAATTATTCTGACTGGTAATGGTCGTGTTTCTCTTGGTGCTCTCGAGCTGCTCAAAGAAGCCGGCATTAAGCAGGTCACCGCCGCTGATATTCTCACCAAAGTGTTTTCAGAACCGGTGTTTGCCGAATTGCTCACCGAAAATTTATACGAAAGAATTGATGGTAAGCCTTACGATCGTAGCGATTTTCACCACGATCCAACGCGATACCGCTGTGTGTTCAGATACTACCTGCCGCAATGCGATATGCTGATTAATGGTATTTACTGGGATGCTAAAATGGATCGTTTGTTTTCTGAAAACGATACCCGCATGCCGACCTTCAAACCTAAGGTGATTGCCGACATCAGCTGCGACATCAATGGCAGTGTGCCTATCACCATTAAAGATACCAAAATTTCTGATCCGGTTTTTGGATACGATCCGGTAAGTATGAAAGAATGTCCGCCCTACCAGGAGCATTCTATCGACATCATGGCGGTAAGTAATTTGCCTGCCGAATTACCGCGCGATGCCAGCGAGGGTTTTGGCGCCATGCTCATCGAATATGTTGTGCCAGAATTGCTCAAACCCGAAAGCGCTATCATTGATAACGCCACCATTTGCAGTCACGGTAAATTACGCACAGAGTTTGAGTACCTGGCGGATTATGCGTATTGAGGGTGGGGGGCGTGTTGCATTGCTGACGCATGATGCCGGCGCCGCTGTCGCCTGTTGACGCTCCGCTTGGGTTAAACACTGACATCATTCAGGCGGGGAAGTCGTCGCAAGAACATCGCCTATCTTTTTTTTGACACATAGGCCCACAATGGGTAGTAGACATAGAACACATTAAGATCTCGCAATAATTATGTATACGTTAGTCTCGCTCCGCGAGATGTTTGAGGTATTGATGAAGATTTGATCTTTAACATATAGAGCTCTCGTATTCATTCGATAACTGATGTATCATTAAAATTTACCGCTACACATGGAATAGACCGTTATGCGCCATTCATACTATGCCCATGGCAGCGGATGCAAATTACACGGCATCAATGGTGCATATTAACCGGCACCGCTGAGGCCGGTCTACCTGGAACCATACGT